>CAYJTB010000003.1:0-88187 GCA_964372875.1 uncultured bacterium | reverse complement strand
ATTTAAATATAATACGCCGGTCAATTGGACCGTCTAAGGAAGGGTCTGGACGGTCTAAATTCACCTTATGAACAAACAGGAAAAGGGCATTCGGTGCCTGGTCACCGGCGGCGCAGGTTTTATAGGCAGTCACTTGGTAGAGCGGTTGCTCGAGGACGGCTGCAAAGTAGCGGTCGTGGACAACCTTTCAACAGGCAGACTCAAGAACCTTCAATCGGCGCAAAGCCATCCTGGTTTTGAATTTTATCCCGTCGATACCGCAAACTTCGAAGTCATCAAGCCTCTTTTTAGAGAAATCGATTACGTTTTTCATTTAGCCGGTCTGGCGGATATCGTTCCCTCCATCCAAAGGCCGCTGGATTATTCGCGGGCCAATGTGACCGGGACCTTGAATGTCCTAGAGGCCTCGCGTCTGGCGGGGGTTCGCCGGTTTGTTTACGCAGCCTCTTCTTCTTGTTATGGAATTCCAGATTTTTCCCCTACTTCTGAGACCGCAGAAATCCGGCCCCAATATCCTTACGCCCTCACCAAAAATTTGGGGGAGCAGGCTGTGTTGCATTGGTCCAAGATTTACGGACTCCCTGCAATTTCTCTCAGGCTTTTTAACGTTTATGGTCCCAAGAGCCGGACCACCGGTGCTTATGGCGCGGTATTTGGAGTTTTCCTCGCACAAAAATTAGCGGGAAAACCTTTTACTGTGGTAGGTGACGGAACCCAAACGCGGGATTTTACTTTTGTGACCGATGTCGCGGACGCCTTTGTCCGGGCCGCTGCTTCAAAGGTCAAGGGCGAAATTTTTAATGTCGGATCTGGAAATACCTACAGCATTAACTCCCTGGTGAATCTCTTGGGCGGAGAAGCGACCTATATTCCCAAAAGACCGGGCGAGCCGGACTCTACTTTTGCCGATATTACCAAAATCACGCGGGCACTTGATTGGCGCCCCCGGGTCAATTTTGAAGAAGGCATAAAAATCATGCTGGGTCATATTTCGGATTGGTCCGATGCGCCGGTTTGGACGGAAAAATCCATTGAAGTCGCAACCCGCGACTGGTTTGAATATTTAGAAAAACGTTCTGAGGTGAATAAGTGACGATTCAAAGCGTGGGCGATCCCTTACGGCTGCGGCGGAACGAAAAATTCCGGGAGCTTGATGATTTGGCGAAGGGACTTGATCTTCTCCGGCTAGAAAATAAAAAAATAGTTCACTGCCACGGTGTTTTTGATTTGCTTCATGTGGGTCATATCCGCCATTTCAAAGAGGCCAGGAAAATGGGCGATGTGCTGGTTGTCACGATCACGCCGGACCGTTTTGTGGGAAAAGGCCCGCACCGGCCCGCATTCAGTGAAGATCTGAGGGCCGAGGCCATCGCAGCGCTTGATTGCGTTGATTATGTCGCCATCAATCATTGGCCCCTAGCCGCCGACACCATCCGCTTACTCAAACCTAATTTTTATGTGAAGGGGCCTGACTATAAAGAGCCTGAAAAGGACGTGACCGGCGGGATCGCCACCGAAGAAGAGGCCGTGACCTCTGTCGGCGGCCGGTTAGTGATTACCGAAGACATTACTTTTAGTTCGTCCAACCTGATCAATCGCCACCTGCCGATTTATTCCAAGGCCGTCAAAGATTATCTCGAAGGTTTTTCATCGAGGCATTTTCCGGGCGATATCTTGAAATATTTGGAGACTGCAAAGACGATCAAGATTTTGGTGGTGGGGGAAGCCATTATCGATGAGTATCAATATTGCGAGGCCATCGGAAAATCATCCAAGGAACCGATGCTTGCCGTGAAACGTCTTTCCACAGAAATTTTTGCGGGCGGTATTTTGGCCGCGGCCAACAATCTCGCAAATTTTTCGGATCACGTGGGGCTCGTGACACAACTCGGGGAAGAGCGGCCACATGACCATTTCATCAGGCAAAGTATCAATCCGCAAATCGAGAAAAATTATCTATTCCGGAAAAATTCACCGACCATCGTGAAGCGCCGCTTCGTTGAAAATTATTTCTTCACCAAGCTTTTGGAAGTTTACGAAATCAACGACAGCGTTTTGAGCGAGGAAGACAATCAGAAATTATGTGAGATGCTCCGCAAAGAAGTTCCGAAATACGATGCCGTAATGGTGCTGGATTTTGGTCACAGCATGCTGACGGAGGAGGCGATTAAGGTTCTTTGCAGGGAAGCAAAGTTTTTAGGTGTGAACGCTCAGTCCAACGCAGGAAACCTCGGCTACAACACACTCTCAAAATATAAGCGTGCGGATTATATCTGTGTCGCAGAAAACGAAGTGAGGCTTGAGGCGCGTGACCGCAGAGGCGATCTCAAAAAAATTATTTTGGAGATTGCGAAAAGACTGGATTGCGCGAGAATTGCAGTCACACGGGGCAGTAACGGCTGTCTTTGTTACAGTAAAGAAGAGGGCTTTGTGGAAGTGCCGGCACTTGCCGGACAAGTGATTGACCGCATGGGCGCAGGCGACGCGTTTTATTCCATCACCATGCTTTGCGCGGCGCAAAAAGCCCCGATGGAAGTGATCGGCTTTATCGGCAACACCGCGGGCGCCGCTGCGGTTGCCACGGTAGGCCACCGCCGAAATATCGAACGCGCGCCCCTTTTTAAACACATTGAGTCTTTGCTGAAATAAAAATGTCGAACATCTCAAACATCAAAGAATATCTGCAATCTCTCTCAGGAACGTTAAGTGAAGTGAAGGTCTCAGACAGACAAGAAGAGGTTTTGTCTTTAGAGACAGCGGTGACTCTCGCCGTCGAAATGATCACCTCACTTAGCACCAACGCGTGCAAGGTCATGCTCATCGGAAACGGTGGAAGCGCCGCACTTGTGAGCCACATGCAAAATGATCTCTGCGCATCCGTCGGTGTCCGCGCGATGGTTTTTAATGAGGCCTCGCTCTTAACGGCTCTTACGAATGATCACGGTTACGCCGGCGCTTTTAGGCGGCTCGTGGAATTGTGGACGGACGCGGGGGATCTTTTGATTGCCGTGAGCAGTTCCGGAAAATCTGAAAATATTCTCCAAGCAGTTCAAGCAGCGGCGGAACGGGGAGCACAGGTCATTACCTTTTCAGGTTTCCAGCCGGCCAATCCGCTTCGCTCCTTAGGCGATTTAAATTTTTATATCGATTCGAACTCTTATGGATTTGTCGAATGCTCTCACATGTCCCTGATGCATGCCCTGACCGATCTTGCGACGACGTCTCAACTCGCGGAGAAAAAAGCCCGTGGCTCATCCCAATAATATCACAACCGTCTTCATCACAGGCGGTGCCGGTTATGTCGGAGCAGTCCTTGTGCCGCAGCTCCTCGAAAAAGGCTACGAAGTTCGCGTACTGGATTTATTTATTTTTGGCGAGGATATTTGGAATGGGTACGGCAAACACCCCAAACTCAAACAATACAAAGGCGACATCCGTGATCAGGCGCTTCTCAAAAAAATTCTTCCAGGCAGTGATGCGGTGATTCATTTGGCCTGTATTTCTAACGATCCAAGTTTTGAATTAAATCCTGCGCTTAGCCGCTCAATCAATTTCGACGCCTTTGAGCCTCTTGTAAAAATCAGTAAAGAGTCGGGCGCAAAGCGTTTTATTTATGCCTCAACATCGAGCGTCTACGGAGTGAGCGAGGCCAAAGATGTGACCGAAGCCCATCCGCTTCTTCCGGTCACGGATTACAACAAATACAAAGGCCTCTGCGAACCCATTCTTTTGCGGTATCAGTCACCGGATTTTACAACCGTGATTATTCGTCCTGCAACGGTTTGCGGTTATTCACCCAGGCTTCGACTCGATCTGACCGTCAATATCCTCACAACGCATGCGGTGGAGGAGGGAAAAATCAAAGTTTTCGGCGGCAAACAGATGCGACCCAACATCCATATCAAAGATATGGCGAATCTCTATCAAACGCTTTTGGAACTTCCTGACTCCAAGATTGCGGGAAGGACTTACAACGCCGGATACCAGAATCGCACCGTGCAGGATTTGGCGGAATCGGTCCGCAAGGTGGTCGGTGAAAGAATGCCTGGAAAGGAAAAAATAAAGATCGAAGTCGTGCCGTCGGAGGATATCCGGTCTTATCATATTTCATCGGAAAAAATAAAAAAGGAGCTTGGTTTTGCGCCGCGCTACACGATTGAAGACGCGGTGGTGGAGCTGGTCGATGCCTTCAAGGCCGGGAGAATCCCCAATCCCTTAAAAGACACGCGCTACTACAACATCAAAACCATGCAGAAAATAAATCTCCAGTGAGCGACAAGGAACTTTTCAGGCGAATGCTTCGGATTCGTTTGGTGGAGGAAAAGATCGCCGAAGTTTATCCTGAACAGGAGATGCGCTGCCCGGTTCATCTTTGCACCGGACAAGAGGCAGTTGCGGTCGGCGTTTGTGCAAATCTCACTCCCAATGATTTTGCTTTAAGTTCTCACCGCTCCCACGGGCACTACTTGGCCAAGGGCGGAAATTTAAAAGCCCTTTTGGCCGAAATCTACGGAAAAGAAACTGGGTGCAGTCACGGCAAAGGCGGTTCCATGCATTTGGTGGATTTGGAAGCCGGGTTTCTGGGATCGACTCCCATTGTGGGCAGCACCATTCCCATTGGCGTGGGCGCTGCGTTCGGTTCGAAGCTGCGCGGAGAGAAACGCGTGGTGGTTGTTTTTTTTGGAGACGCGGCCACGGAAGAAGGCGTCTTTCATGAGAGCGTTAATTTTGCCGTCTTAGAAAATCTTCCCGTTATTTTTGTCTGCGAAAATAATCTCTATTCTGTCTATTCATCGCTTGAAGTCCGCCAGCCAAAGACCCGTGAAATTTACGAACTCGCCAAAGGACACGGCCTGCCGAGTTCTCAGGGCGACGGAAACGATATCAATGAAGTGGTTCGCCAAACAGGCGAGGCCATTGAGCGCGCACGGGCCGGCCAAGGCCCCAGCTTTTTAGAATTTTTGACTTACCGTTGGCGCGAGCATTGCGGTCCTGATTACGATAATCACATCGGCTACCGGACCGAACAGGAATATCTCGAGTGGAAAGAAAAGTGCCCCATCAAACGATTCGAAAATCTTCTTTCTAAAAACGAAACGCTGAATCAAAAAGATGCGGATGAGATGAGCAAAGAATTGAAGGCCGAGATCGAGGAGGCCTTCCGCTTTGCCAAAGAAAGTCCTTTTCCTCTTGAAGAAAAAATCCTCGAGGATATTTATGCATCGTGAATTGAAGTTCTCGGACGCCATTCGCGAAGCCCTGGATTTATGTTTGGCCCAAGACCCCAACGTTCATGTTATGGGTCTGGGCGTGCCGGATCCCAAGGGAGTGTTTGGAACGACACTCGGCCTGCAAAAAAAATACGGCGCCAAACGGGTGATGGATATGCCCACGTCGGAAAATGCCATGACAGGCGTGGCGATCGGTGCTGCCTTGGTAGGTATCAGACCGGTGATGGTGCATCAGCGGATTGATTTTGCGCTCCTTGCCATCGATCAGATTGTTTCGCAGGCCGCGAAGTGGCATTACATGTTCGGCGGCCATATGAAGCTCCCTATGGTGATCCGGTTACTGGTCGGCCGCGGATGGGGGCAGGGTCCGCAGCACTCCCAAAGTCTTCAGGCCTGGTTTGCTCATATTCCGGGTTTGAAAGTGGTGATGCCCGCCACGCCTCATGATGCCAAGGGACTTCTCATCGCAAGCATTGAAGACGACAATCCCGTTATTTTTATTGAACACCGGTGGCTGCACAACACGTTTGGTGACGTGCCTGAAAAAATCTACCATGTTCCACTGGGCGAGGCGCGTATAGCGCGTGACGGAAAAGATGTGACGATCGTTGCTACGTCTTATTCAGTTTTAGAAGCGCTCAAGGCTGCAGACATTATTTCAAAAAATAAAATTGAATGTGAAGTCATTGACGTTCGTACGTTGAGACCTTTGGATCTTCCTACGATTTTAAAATCCGTGAAAAAAACAGGACGGCTGCTCGTGGCCGATACCGGGTGGAAATTCGGCGGGTTCGGCGCAGAGATCGTATCGTCCGTCACCGAGGAGATATTTGATAAGTTAAAAGGTGCACCGCGCCGGCTAGGCATGTTGGATTGTCCGGTTCCCACAAGCCCCGCGCTTTCGCGGCATGTTTATCCGGGGATTAATGAGATCATTGCGCAGGTCTATGAGATGACGGGAATCTCCCAGGAAAAATTACTGCGGCTCGAGGAGGCTCCTATTTTTAGCGCCGATATCCCTGACCCTCAATTTTCCGGACCGTTTTAAGGACGCCTATGAGAAAAATATTAGTGATCGGCAGCAATTCTTTTTCGGGAAGTGATTTCGTTGATCTGCTTTTGGAGCATCCCGAAAACGAAATGATCGGAATCAGCCGTTCGGCGGAGAAAAACGCTATCTTTCTCCCTTATAAGAGACACCGCAATCCAAAATTTAATTTCTACCAACTGGATTTAAACGATGACATGTCAGAGATCCTGGCACTTTTGGATTCGTTTAAACCGGAGTATGTGGTCAATTTTGCCGCGCAAAGTGAAGTCGCACCGAGCTGGGAAAACCCGGGCCAATGGTTTCAAACCAATGCGGTCGCAATCTCAGAACTCGGCAATCATTTGAAGAGTATAAATTATCTCAAACGCTATGTTCATATTTCAAGCCCGGAAGTTTATGGAACGTGTGTCGGACGGATCAAAGAAGACGCGCCGCTTAACCCGAGTACTCCTTATGCTGCATCAAAGGCCGCTGGAGATTTGTTTTTGTTCACCCTTGTAAAGAATTTTAAATTTCCTACGGTGATGATTCGGTCCACCAATGTCTACGGGGCGCATCAACAGCTGCACAAGATCATTCCGCGTTCTGTGATTTACATCAAAATGGGAAAAACGATTGAAATCCACGGCGGCGGCACGGCGGTTAAATCTTACATTCATATAAGAGACATCTCGCGAGGTGAACTGGCGGCCATGGAAAAGGGAAGGAATGGTGAGATTTACCATCTTTCTCCGGATGAAGGAATTTCCGTCAAAGATTTAGTCCAAATAATCTCACGTAAAATGGGTGTCTCTTTTGAAGAGGCGGCAAAAAGCGTGGGCGAGCGTCTCGGCCAAGACGCGGCCTACACCATTGATTCAGCCAAGGCGCATAAGGAATTCGGATGGAAACCGCAAATTTCGTTAGAGAAAGGGATTCAAGGTGTAGTGGATTGGGTGGAAAAAAATTGGGAAGAAATCTCGGAGGAGTCGCTGGAATATGTCCACAAGGCTTAATACGTTGGAAAAAGACCTAGACGTCGGTACGTATCATTACGACAAGAAACTTTTTAAAAAACTCATGACAGAGCTTTATGCCCATTACCCGGACGGGGTGACGCTTCCTCCGGAATATGCGGAGCATGTCGAAAATAACCTGCTCCGGTTTTTGATCCGCTTGGCCCGGTATAAATTTGTGGCCAGGCTTGTGAAAAAAACAGACCGCGTGCTTGAAGTGGGATGCGGTTCCGGCGTGGGTTGTATTTTCTTAGCTCAGCATTCGGCGCATGTTACGGGCATTGACGCCAATAGCAGCGAGATCCAAGAGGCGAAAAAAATCAACCGTAGAAAGAATGTGAGTTTTGAATTGCAGGATTTATTCCAGCTGCCCGAAAATCAGAAATTCGATGTCGTAATAGCGCTGGATGTAATCGAGCATATGACAAAGAAAACCGCGCACAAGTTTTTGGCTGCGATGGTGAGTCACCTGGAGCCCAACGGCATGCTTGTGATCGGAACGCCCAGCATCCATTCCTATAAATATCAGGGAGAACTTAGCCGCGCCTCTCATATTAAGTGTTATGATCAGAATGAACTTGTCGAATTGATCGACCGGTACTGCGCGAGGACGCTGCCCTTTTCAATGAATGACGAAGTGGTGCACACGGGTCATCCTAAAATGGCGTGGTACTACTTTATCTTGGGTTTTCTGCCGAAGGATAGAGAAAAATAACAAAGGAATCAGTGGAATCTTTAACCGAACAAACGAGAAACCGAACGATCGTGCAACCGGAGGTGGAGGCCTTTCGGGCCTTCATCGCCGGGCTTCCTATTAAGCGTTCCCGCGAACTGGTACTCATCAATCCCCAGCTTGTCCCCGCAGAGTATTTCGACCCTGTGGTGGCACGCAACCAAGGCTATTACGCCTTTCCTCCGGTGGGCCTTCTTTATATTGCAGCCGTTGCTAAAAAAATCGATCCCAACATCAAAATTCACATCATTGATCTCAATTATGAAATTCTGAAACACGCGCACGACCGGAATTTTTCCTATCAGATTTGGCAAAAAATTTTAGAAGATAAAATCAAAAATTGCGAGGCGCCGCATCTTGGGATTACCTATATGTTCGGCGCCACCAAGCCGGTTTTTTTGGAAATTTCGAAATGGGTGCGCAAGCGCTTTCCCAATGTTCCAATTTTAGCCGGAGGAGTGCAGGCGACTTATGATTACCGCGAAATTCTAGAAAACCGCTACGCCGACATCCTCTTTCGCCGGGAAGGCGAAAAACAGTACGAGTCCTTTTTAAAAAGCTGCATGGATCCCACAAAAATTGAAATCCCGTGGGGCGCTTCTTTCGGACATCAGGGAAATATTTATGAATTGGGCGACGCCTCGGGCGAACCTGTGGTCGATTGGGACATTCGGTCTTTTTACTCGATGCTAGGGATTGAGGATTATTACAAATATGGATCACTCGCTGCCTTTTCCCGCTTCAACGGAGAAGACAAAGCCTTCGCCACCGTTTTAAGTAACCGGGGATGCCGGGCGCGCTGCACCTTTTGCACGGTCAGAAATTTCAACGGCTTCGGTATAAGGGGACGAACCGTCCAGGATGTCATCGATGAAATCAAATTCCTCGTCCGGGAAAAAGGAATCAGGCAAATCGATTGGCTGGATGATGATCTTTTATGGGATCCGCAGAGAACCGTGGATTTATTTAAGGGGCTTTCAGAGCAAGTTCCGGAACTCGAATGGATTTGCAATAACGGCTTGATTGCAGCCGCCATCACGGATGAGATTATGTATTGGATGGTCAAATCCGGCCTGAAGGCCTTCAAAATCGGGATCGAGTCAGGCAACGATGAAATGCTCACCAAGATCAAAAAGCCGACTACCAAGCCGAAGCTTCGTGCGCGCCGCGAACTTTTTAAGCAATACCCGGAAGTTTTCGTCAGTGCGAATTTCATCGTAGGTTTTCCCAACGAGACGTTTGCCCAGATGATGGACACTTATAATTTTGCCAATGAACTTGAATGGGACTGGTCCAGTTTTTATATCTGTCAGCCTTTGAAGGGTACGGAGATGTTCCAGGCTTTTAAAGAGCTCGGTGACGAGCGAGCCGAGGTCGAAAGCTATGACAAAACACTCAATCCAGGGCGTGCCGCTGCCAGGGGAGAGTTCGGCTATTCCTTTAAACCCGGTGCCCAGGTGATTCTCTCGGGTAAAGAGGTCTTCAATCTGCCGATGGATAAAGCACCCAGCCAAGATCAAATCAAAGAGATTTGGTTTACGTTTAATCTCGTCACGAACTTCATTAATAACATCAACTTCACCTCCCGGGGAAGCAGCGCAAAAATGGTGAAGTGGCTTGAGTCCATTGCCCACGCCTATCCCTACGATGGCTCCATGGCCGCGGGACTTGCCCGCGGGTACCGGCTTTTGGGCGATAAAGAAAAATTTGAACTTAATCAAAAGAAATTTATTTCTATTCTCGACGAATCTGCTTATTGGAGGAGAAGGACTGAGGAATTTCCGGAACTCTTGGACTTTGCCGAAGCCTCACTTCCCGTCAAAGGTTAATCCTTATGGGTGAATTTTTTAATCTCTTAAATGCCTCTCCCAAACTTTACGACGGCCCGGTCCGCAACATGGACCCGACCTTCGGCGTTAAATATTTTGACGGCACGCGCGACACCGGCTACGGCGGCTATGCCTATGACGGCCGGTGGAAGGCCATCGGAAAAATGGCGGTAGAGCGTTACGGCCTCAAACCCGGGATGAAGGTATTGGACCTCGGCTGCGCCAAGGGTTTTTTTATGGCGGATCTTTTGGAAGTCTGCCCTGGCATCGAAGTCCAGGGAATCGATGTTTCTGAGTACGCGGTCGCCAATGCCCATCCTAAAGTAAAACACCTTGTATTTATAGGAAGCGCGGACGATTTAAGCGCCCTCAAAGATCATTCGTTTGATTTTGTCTGTGCGATGAATACATTTCATTTTCTTCCGCCGGAGCGCGCCACCGTTGCCTTTCAAGAGATGATGCGCGTGGGGAAGGATAAATTCTTTGTTCACCTCGATGCCTACCGCAACGAGACCGAGCGCGAAAGGCTTTTGGCTTGGGCCCCTATCATCAAGACCGTGAATTCCGTGGAGGACTGGATGAAGCTTTTTAAAAAGCTCAACTACCAAGGGGATTACTACTGGACCTTTGTGATGCCCACGGCTCGGGCAGCACAGCCCGCCTGATCAAAATGGAACAAGCAGAAAAGATCATCATTTTGGGCCACACCGGTTTTATCGGAAGCGCCCTTCTCAAACACTTTCAGAAAGATAAAAAAAAGCAGGTGTTTGGTTTTTCCTCAAAGACGCTCGATCTTTTAAATCTCCAAAGTCTTAACAAGCTGAATGGCCTCGTCGACCAAAATACAATTCTTATCCTAGCCTCGGCGATTACGCGCGAGAAAGGCGATACCTTGGAAGTCTTTAATGAAAACGTAGCGATGGCTGCTAATGTGGCGAAGTTTCTCGAGTCACATCCGGTCGGCAAATGCATTTACTATAGTTCGATTGCAGTTTATGGCGACCCCCAGACCAATCTCGCAATGAATGAAAACACCGGAGTAAGACCTGATTCTTATTATGCCTTGGCGAAATACGCGGGAGAGTTTGTCCTCCAAGAGGCGTCAAAGCGGATCGGATTTAGGTCATTGGTCCTGCGGGCGAGCCGGGTTTATGGGCCCGGGGACACTCACGCGACTTACGGACCCATGAAATTTATGCAAAGCATTGCGGGCGGAGGAAAGGTTTACGTCTTCGGAGAAGGGGAAGAGCTGCGTGATCATCTTCACATTGATGACCTGGTTCAATTGACAGACAAACTTGCTGCAGGCTATGCAACGGGCACATTCAACCTTGTGACAGGGAAAAGCCAAACGTTTAAAGAGTTGATTGAAAATCTTCAGGAAATCTCACCTCGTCCTTTTGAAGTCGTTAAGATCCCAAGAAAGCGTCCTTTGATTCACCAACAGTTTGATATCAAAAAACTTCAGGGAGCAGTTCCAGGTTTTACGTTCACACCGATCAAGCAAGGTCTTCAGGAAACTTTCGATGCCTTCGTGGCAGTCCACTAAAACAAACGCCGCTGTTTTATTTAAACAAGCCCAACCCCTTCGAGTGATTCCTCTGACTCTTCCCGATTTGCAACCCGGGCAAATCGTGGTGGATGTGGCCTATAGCGGGGTCTGTCATTCTCAACTTTTAGAATTTTTAGGCAAACGAGGGCCTGATCATTATCTGCCTCACACTCTGGGCCATGAAGGTTCCGGTGTGGTCGCGGCAATTGGACCTGATGTCACGAAAGTAAAGCCCGGGGATCACGTGGTGTTGACGTGGATCAGGGGCAAGGGCAGGGATGTACCGTCCACCACGTATCAAAGTAAAGAGGGCCCGGTTCATTCCGGTCCGCTTACCACTTTTATGCAGCAAACAATCACCTGCGAGACCCGGGTGGTCCCGATCCCCAAAACCGTGCCGCTTCGTGCCGCTGCGATGCTGGGTTGCGCGATCCCCACCGGCGCCGGAATTGTTTTAAATACCGCAAGGGTTCAAGCGGGGTCGTCGGTCGCAATCTTTGGCGTGGGCGGCGTAGGGTTAAGCGCGGTGTTGGGCTCCGTTTTAGCGAAAGCAAAAATCATTATTGCGGTGGACATCCTTGGAGAAAAACTTCGTTTGGCTGAGCGTCTTGGCGCAACTCATTCGGTGAATGCGAAGATAGAGGTTGTGAATCAGAAAATGATGGAGATTACGAATGGTAAAGGAGTTGATTATGCCGTGGAGTCCGCGGGTCGTAAAGAAACCATGGAGAAGGCCTACGAGTGCACCAAAATAACAGGCGGGGTTTGTGTCTTGGCGGGCAATCTTGTACGTGGCGAAAAAATTTCTATCGATCCTTTTCATTTGACCCAAGGAAAAAAGATCCTCGGTACGTGGGGAGGGGAGACCTTTCCGGACCGGGACATTCCTCTTTATATTGAACACTTTCTGGCCGGCCGTTTGAGGCTTGACGCTCTGATCACTCATGAGTATCCTCTACGCGCTGTGAACACAGCTTTAATGGATCTCAAAGACGGAAAAGTGGGGCGAGCAGTTTTAAATCTGAAGGCCTGATCAGTCATATCTCATGAAACCATCACTTAGTATTGTGATTCCTGCATTCAATGAAGAAGGGAACTTGGAAGCAGCGGTGAGCTCCGTTTTAACGGCGCTGCAGGGCCACTGCAGTTCTTACGAAATCCTTATCTTTAATGATGGAAGTTCCGATGGCACGGGAAAAATCGCGGACGAGCTGGCCCGGTCTAACTCCAACATCAAGGCATTTCATAATGACGGCAACAAAGGATTGGGTTATAGCCTGAGAAAGGGTTTTGACTTGGCTTCCAAAGATTATATTACTTGGTGCGCGGGGGATAACCCAATGCTCCAAGAAAGTCTTTCGGAGATGTTTTCAAAAACCGGTCAGGCCGATGTGATTTCCTCTTATGTGGCGAATCCGGAATTCCGCTCGCCCGCCCGAAGATTTGTTTCAGCGGCTTACGTTGTGATCATGAATATCCTGTTTGGGTTAAGGCTCCGGTATTACAACGGTTTTGCGATTTACCGCACCGATCTGGTGAAAAAATTCCGGACCTCCACCCAAGGCTTCTCATTCCTGGCAGAGCTTTTGATTCTGCTGGTGAAATCAGGCCATAGTTGTGTGGAGGTTGCGACCCATCACAGGCTCCGGTCGCATGGCAAATCAAACGCCTTTAGTCTCCGTAATTTTTTGGACATCCAAAAGACCCTCATCCGGCTGATCGGAGTTGTTTATTTTAAAGCCGGGCGCATGCCCGCTGCCAAAGTCCCCATTTCTTGATCTCTCTTTTTCTTCCTCTCTTTTTTTTCGTCCTATTCATCCTCACTCATATTTTGCTTTTTAGATTTAAGTGGATGAAATTCCAGACACCTTTTTTTATCTCGATCGGCATTTTTTGGTTTGTGATCCTCTTCGTCGCTTTAAAAAATACGCATCCCTCGGAGAGTTCCATTTTCTTGCCTCTGACTTCTCTCGTTTTGTATCTTCTCTTAGGTTTGGGTTATGTGGCAGAGAGCACGGCGCTTGAAAATGAAAGTCCGTCCATGCGAATCATCAAATCCATCCTTAAAAACAAAGGGGAAGTGAGCCTCGAAGAATTAAAAACAAAATTCACGGATCAGGAATTTATTCATGACCGCTTGGGCGATTTGGTCAAAAATGGTCACGTCCGGTGCGAGGGAGAAAATTACAAACTCACACGTCGGGGATCGCTCATTGCCGGCATCATTAAAGGATATCGCGATTTGATTAAGAGAGGCCTAGGAGGCTAGGAGGTGATTAGAGATTTTGATTTATTAACGCTCGGAATCGCCTTTCTCGCTTACTTCATCTTTCTCTTTATGCATGCCGTTTTGCTCCGCACGAGTGAGAGCTTCCCGGCCAACAAGGCTATTGTGTTTTCACTTGTCTTAGGCCTCGCGACGGACGTCTTCCTCATTTATATGAGACTCAGAGACGAGGCAACCTTGGGCCAGTTATTCCTTATCACCTTCACATCCGTCACCCTTTATGTCCTCCTCGTGTTCCACTACTTGGTTTGGGTCTTTGGGATGGGGGAGGCTGCGATCCGGATCCGGCTCTTAAGAGAGCTTGACCGTACGGAATCCAAGTCCGCTACTTTGGAAGAAATCAAAAAAAATTATAATGCTCAAAAAATATTAAATTCGAGGTTGGAAAGGCTTGTGGGCGCCGGCCACCTTGTCTTTGACGGTAAGTCCTACAGCTTAAAGAGCAAGATTTTACTCATCCAAATGGGCGTGGAAAGATTTTTTAAGAAGTTGTTGGGGATTCCGGCATGACCAGACTTCTTGTCTGGATTTTCGTGGGGTTGGGTGTCTTGCTTCGCCTGGCAGGGATTCACCGGCCGCTTTTAGGAAATTTTTCAGCCTACCAAACCGGCCAGGCCATGATGGCCCAATTTTTTTCTAAGGATTTTTCCAGCATGTTTTACCCGCAAGTCTTTGTCTTGGCGAACGGCAAACCCGGGGTGACGCTTCTTTATTATCCGGTCAGTGCCCTTATCGCGAGTTTTCCTTACCGAATTTTTGGTCAAAGCTTAGACCTATGGGGAAGGCTCCAAGCCGTTTTGTTTTTCTCAGCCTCTTGTATTTATCTCTACCGTTTGCTCAGGCGTTGGCTCAATGAAGAATTAGCCTTAATCAGCGTGGTCGCTTTCAGTCTTTCGCCACTCTCCATTATTTATGGCCAAAGTTTCCAAAATGAAATGGCCACTGTCTTTTTTACGCTCTCCTTTCTTTTGCACATGGACCGGTTCTTCAAAAAGTTCTCTCAGCTCGACTTCTTTTTATCGAGCTTTTCTTTATCCCTCGTCCTTTTAACGCGCCCCAACTGTATTTATATTCTTCTCTTACCCTTCTATAAATTATTGAAAGGGGATTATGGCCCAGAGGAATCAGGCAAGAGATGGAAGGAATTCTTTGTCGCAAGTGCACTAGGTTTGGTGTTGCCCGTTGCTTGGTTTTCCCACACTTGGTTTCTATCGAAATCGCAAGCGGCCAATGTTTATAGTTCTGTCTTCGCCCAGCTGCAGGTCAAATCAAGCCTCATGTCTATTCAATTACTTCATTTCGATTATTTCAAAAAACTCGTTGACCTCTTAGCAGGAAATGCGTTATCGCCGATCGGATTTACTCTTTTAATTGTTGGGATGATCACAGCCCTTTGCATGTGGAGCCAGGCCGGAATTTTTGTGATTTGGTGTGCTGCCTATTTTGTTACAAGTTTTCTTTTGACGCCCCGCAAAATTATTGAACATGAGTTTTATCTTCTTCAATTCGTTTTGGCAGCCTGTCCCTTAATAGGAATTGGATTTCAACAATTACTGAAAGCCTTTGAAGACAGAAAAACCTTTCAAAAAGTCTTCGTCTTTTTCTTTGTTGTCATGACGACAATCGTAAGTTTTCGTTACGCGCTCCATCCGGCATTTAAGACCTCAGATCGGGAGCGAAATTTTATCGAGATCGGTGATGAAATTCATAAAATTACTTCGCAGGACAAAAGTAAGATTATCGTTCAAGGGAACCATACGCTTCTTTATTATGCGGAGCGCTTTGGATGGGGCCTTGAAATAAATAAAAAGGATGAAATCCAAGAGTATCAGAAATTTATGCTCCCCTATGACGAATGGGAAAAAAGAAAGGCTGCCTCTAAAAGCCCCATCGCCAATTTAGAATATCTCAGAAAGGAGGGAGCGACCCATTTCGCGGTAAGTGACCCCCGCGAGTTTCACCAGTCTCAGGAATTTGCTCAATACATGAACGTGCACTATTCGATCGCAGTTCAGAAACCCAATGAATTCATTATCTATGATCTGAGCTCGGATTTGTCTTCTCCGCCAGTTAAGGCCTCTGTGAGTCCCAAGCAGTCTTCCTAGCTAACACACTACACACGTAAGTTACAAGCAGGATTAAGTTCTAAAAAGAGACGTCGATAGTTAATGGTGACTACTAGTGACTATCATTGACAACATATGAGTTTGTGTTAGGATGCGTAAATCTCAGCCAACCCTAGGAGTATTCATGGAAATCCACGAAAATGAAGTGTATACCCCCAAAGAAGCACAAGCCCTCTTAAAAGTAAGCCCAAGCACCTTTACCCGCCTGATCAAAGGAGGTCTCATTCAAGCCGCCAAGGTAGGCAAGCAATACCGAATCATGGGCAAAGAAATCCTTCGGGTTGTTTCGCCTGAACTCGAAGACAAGGTCGGGAAACTCTACAACCGTGGCCGAAAGTGGATCCACGATGACGAGGTGAAATTGGAGCCCAAACCCGAGCCTGTTGCATGACACAACTCAATTCCAAAAACGAATATTCGTTTGACTGCGAGGGAGAACCTTTAACGCGCAAGATTTTATTCATTACAGGGGTTAATCGTTCGGGGACTACGCTTTTAGGAAATCTGGTGGGATCTTTTAAAAATGTGGAATATGACTTTGAGCCGTGGGTTTTTCACTGTATTCCCATGATGGCGGCGAGCGGTCAAATCAATACGCCGGCGGCCCAGGAAATCTTCCGAGGCTATTTCAACGAAACCTTCACTTCGTCAATTTTGGGACGCCATTTTAATTTTCGCCCAACGGATGACACCCGGATCTGGCAGCGCCTTTCTATGGATGAAATCTTTAACCGGTGGCGGGAAGTAAAAGACCGTACGGACGTTAAAAAATATGCCCACAAGCAGCAATCCACTTTTTGCATAAAGGCCGTCAATTTTGTCCCTTTCCTCAGTCTCCTATGGGACTCGTTTCCTGCTATTAAATTTATAGAAATCATAAGGAAGCCTTTAGACGTCGCGCTTTCAATTCAAAAAAAGGGCTGGGTCAATATTGAGAAATTGCAGAATCTCGAAGGACTTCCTATTAAGAAGAAGGTACGGACAGGGCCAGGACAGGAGCTTTTTCTTCCCTGGTGGCTTGCAGATGAGGACGTCGACTATTTTCTCGGCATGAATGAATTGGGTCGCGCGCTTTACGCCTCCCGTGTCGTGACAGAGATGGGAAGTGCCGAGAAAAAGCGTTTGGGTATCCGTGGGCAAAACCCAAGGTACCTTGAAGTCCATTACGAAGACTTACTCAAAAACCCAACAAAATTCATCCAGCAAATTGCGGATTATTCAGGGGCCGAGATGACCGCGCAAACCGAAAAACTTACCCAGTCCGTGCGGACGGAAAGACTGCAGCAAAAAACAGAATTTTCTTGGGATTCTGTTCCTGAGCGGGAGCGGAAAAGATTTGTTACCCCTCAATATGCATAAAAATAATTCAACTCCCTTCAGTGATTTTGAATTGGCGGGGGAGGTGGCTTTAGTCACGGGGTCTTGCGGGCAACTCGGATTTCAATTTTGTAAAACTCTAGGCCTTGCCGGTGCCCGAGTGATCGTCTCTGATATCAAAAAAGATCTCTGCCAAAAACAAGTTACTGAACTCAAAAAACTAGGGCTAAAGGCAAGTTATGTGGGGATGAATGTCGCCAATGAAAAATCGGTAAAAAAGGCCTTTCAAACGCTGGAAAAGGAACACAAACGTTTAGACATCCTGATCAATGCTGCCGCGATAGCCGTGTTCACGCCTTTTGAGGAACGGACTTTTAAGGAATTCATGCAAGTCCTTCAAGTCAACATAGGAGGCGTGTTTCTCGCATCCCAAGGAGCTGCCAAGATCATGAAAAAACAAAAATCGGGTGGCAGGATCATCAATATTGCTTCTGTTTATGGGATCGTAAGCAGCGACCCTAGGATTTACACGGATTGCGCGCGACGGAACTCCGAAGTTTATTCAGCTTCCAAAGCAGCGGTTATTTCCCTTACAAAATATTTAGCCGTGCATTTAGCGCCCTACAAGATTCGCGTCAATTCAATCAGCCCGGGCGGCATCTATCGTGATCAGGGTGAAGATTTTCTCCAGAGATACTCCCGCCGCACACCTATGAACCGGATGGGCAATGAAGAAGAAATTAATCATTCTGTTTTGTATCTGGCATCCAAAGCATCTTCTTATGTGGCAGGTCATAATCTCGTCGTGGATGGCGGGCTCACGGCATGGTAAAAAAAGCTTATATCCTTGGCGCGGGGGTGAGTGGTCTTGCAACAGGCTGGATGCTGGCCAAAGAAGGCTGGGACGTTACGATTCTTGAGAAAGAAGAATATGTCGGCGGCCTCGCCTTCACGCGGAAATGGGATGAGTTTTATCTGGATTTCGGTCCTCATATTTATCACACTGTCAATAAGGACCTTGAAAATTTTTGGGAAAAAGAGTTCGGCGATCTTTTTGTGAAGGGGGAGTTTTGGTGCAAAAACGTCAAAGGAGAAAATTTTGATGAGTATTACGATTATCCGCTCTCTTACGAATCCTTTGAACGCTATCCCAAAGAAATCCGGCACCGGATTATGGGCGAGCTCGAGACGGTCAACCCTGCCGAGCGTCAAAAGGCGAAAAGCTACAAAGAATATGTGAAGAGTTTGGTAGGACCCACACTTCAAAACATGTTCTTTGAAACTTACCCTCAAAAACTCTGGGGAATATCCACGGAAGAGATGACCGCCAATTGGGCTCCCAAGCGAATCGAATTAAGAGAAAAGCGTCTTCCTTTTTATACCGGCAGGTGGAACGCGGTAGGAAGACAGGGCTCAGGCTGCATCATGGAGCGAATTGCAGAGAGGATCCGGAGTCACGGCGGAAAAATTCTTTTGAAACACGGCGCCCAAGAGATCGTTCATACGGAAACTTCCATTTCTTCACTTAAACTTTCCGACGGAAAAGTGATCGATATCAAACCCGACGAGATTGTGATCTCCACCATTCCTATTAATATCTTGGCGAGGCTTTTCCGGATTGATTGTAATTTATGTTTCCGCGGCGTCCTCTCAGTGGCCATCGCCATGCACAAGCCTTACGCTCTTCCCGAGGGAGTTCACTTTCTTTACTATGATTCCCCCGAGATTATTTTTCACCGGATCAGCGAACAAAAAAAGTTTTCCTCCGAAAATTTCCCCAAAGACAAAACCTTTTTGACTGCAGAAATTGCCTACACCGCCAAAGACGAATTAGACACAACGCCTGATGAGGCGTTAATCAAACGTGTGACGGATGATTTGATCCGAGTAGGACTCCTCAAAAAAGACGAGTTTTACAAAGGAATTGTTCAAAAAAGACCGTGCGTTTATCCCTTGCTTAACAGGGATTATGAACACCAACTGCGTAAAGTGCAGAGCATTCTCGCCCGAAACAAGTCGCTTTATGCCGTGGGCGGTCCGGCAGAATACAATTACAGCGACATTCACATCAATTTTTTAAAGGCCTTGGACTTATCTAAAATCTTATTGGACAAATATTCGGATTTTTACAAGGTACGTAAAGAAGTGAACGCCACAAAGAAAAGCGGCGTGGTCATGCTGGGTAACCGTCCCGTAGGCCCGGGAAACAAACCTTTTATCATTGCCGAGGCCGGGCTTAATCACAATGGACAGCTGGATCTTGCTTTAAAACTTGTGGAAGAAGCAAAAAAAGCCGGCTGCGACGCAGTAAAGTTTCAAACCTATTCTGCGGGTAACCGGGTCTCCAATCAATTTAAGAAGGCAAGATATGCCGAACAAATTCTGGGAATGGAGGAAAACATCTTTGAGCTCCTTCAGCGCTTGGAATTATCTCCCGATCAACATAAGAAAATCTTTGCACACGGAGAAAAAATAGGCATCGACGTTTTCTCCACTCCTTTTGATCTGGCAAGTGTGGATCTTTTGGAATCGCTCAACACGCCTTACTATAAAGTAGCTTCCTCAGACCTCAACAACATCCCGCTTTTAACGGCCATCGCTAAAACAGGCAAGCCGATCATCTTATCGACCGGCATGTCCACCTTGGCCGAGGTGGAGGAGTCGGTCAGCGCAATTTTAAAAGAAGGCAACGGACAAATCATTCTGATGCACTGTCTTTCTTCTTATCCTGCCGATCCTTGCGAAGTAAATTTGAACGTCATTAAAACACTCCGGCAGGTTTTTCAAATCCCCGTGGGATATTCAGACCACACGCTTGGGACTTCGGCTGCGGTTGCTGCAATGGCGATCGGAGCGCATGCCATTGAACGCCACTTCAGTCTGGACCGGCATCTGGAAGGACCGGATCATATTTTCTCGTCCGAACCGATTGAGATGGCTGAACTTGTCCGGGTTGCGGGTTTGATGTCAAGTGTACTAGGAGACGGAATCAAACGAATCCAGCCCAGCGAGTACGACACCATTAATTCTTTCAAAAAAACCATTTACGCCCAGACGTCCATCAAAAAGGGAACCAAGATCAGCGAGAATATGCTGGCGATCAAAGGTCCGGCCGGAGGCCTGCCTCCTAAATTTTGGCCTGTGGTGATCGGCCGGGAAGCAAAACGAAATATTGAAGCGGATCATCCAATCGCGTGGGAGGATATTTAATGGAGAGTCATAAAAGAGTTCTTATCGTAGCGCCGCCTTACCGGCTTTCCCAAACCGCGTTTGCCTTAGGGCTCATGTGGATCGCCGCGGTTCTCCAACGAGCCGGCCATCACGTCGAAGTGATCGATATGGACGCCTACAACTTGCCTATGGATGATTTCGTCAAAGAGATTCGTGAGAGAAAATACGACTATTTCTGTACCGGCGGGATGATCACAGCATGGAATTTCCTGAAATTTACCTGCAATTTGGTAAAACAGGTGAGGCCGGAGGTGAAAGTGATTGTGGGAGGCGGCGTGATCAGCTCAACGCCCAAAAGTTTTATTTCAGCCACCAAGGCGGATGTGGGCGTGATCGGCGAAGGGGAAGTCGCCATCCTTGAAATCATCGATGCCTTTGAAAATAATAAGTCCCTCTCCGATGTCGACGGCATTGTCTTCCGCCAGGAAAACGAAGTCATTCAAACCAAGGAAGGAAAAATCATCCAGGATTTAGACTCCCTGCCTTATCCCGCGTGGGATCTATTTAATGTGAAGGAAGTCTATTCGCGTTACCCCTCGCATCATTCCATTATGCACGCAAAAAGATTGGGGAGCATCTACACCACACGTGGCTGTCCTTTCCGGTGCACGTTTTGCTACACAGAAAAAACGGTACGCCAGCGCAGTATCCCCAACGTCATCGAAGAGATCAGACAGCTCAAGAGCAAATACGGAATTCGCCATATCATGATCGCGGATGATCTTTTTGTGGTAAGAAAAAATAGGACCATTGAATTTTGCGAGGCCATGATCAAGGAAAAAATGAACGTGACGTGGTCCGCCACAGGTCGTTGCAACATCGTGGATCCCGAGTTTGTCAAACTGATGAAGGCAGCAGGTTGCGATTTTATGGGTCTGGGGATTGAATCTGGAAGCGACATGGTATTAAAGGAAATCAAAAAAAGCCAGACGCCTAAGCAAATCGTTGAGGCAGTGAAGATGGTGCAGAAAGCAGGGATCACACCCGGAGGAACCTTTATTATTGGTTTGCCGCCGGAGACAAAAGAGACCATTCAAGAAACGGTCGGAGTTTATAAGAAAATCAATAAGTACCGCACTCACGTGAACAAATTCTTTTTTGCGACACCTTACCCCGGCACTCCTCTCTATGATGAAATGTTGAAACTTGGCCGGATCAAAGATGAAATCGCCTACTTTGAAAAAATCTCAGAGCGGGGCGATGCCGTTGATTTTGTCATGAACTGCACAAGAAGTATGTCTGATGAAGACCTGATCCGCATCAAGGCAGAAATCGAACAGGAGGTCTTTGTGGATTTCATAAAAAAACACCCCTGGTACGCCTTCATTCAATTCCTTGTTTCAAAAACGCCGTGGGGAAAGGTCAGAAACACCATCATTACCTTCAAAATGAAAGGCCTCAAAGAAGGCGTTCAGTTTTTGTGGAACAAACTCCTAGTCAAACTAAAACTCAGGCCCGATCCTTACGAACGCCGGTGGTCCAAAAAGAAAACCTACGCTTATGCCCAAACCATGATCGAGGGAAGAATGGTGACCTTCTGATGCGGACCGAGACCTCTAAAATCCCCGCGCCGCAATACGAGTCTTCAGGATTACGCGAAGAATTGGAGCGCGTTCTAGAAGATGTCCGAGGGGTGGCGGAGAGGGAGGGCAAGAAAACCGGGTTTTGTATCGGAAACACCACCAAAAAAATTGACCGAGATTATTTTTTTACACCGATCCGGAACACCTCCTTTTGCGTTTGCGGAAGTGTGATCATTGACCGCGTCTTGATTGCGGATGAAATCGCCGCCGCCATCGATGGAAAAGTGGACTATGTTTTCGTTGATACGGAAAAGAAAATCTCCCCGGAACGCTACGGCGCAAATGATGCGGGAAATGTGGAGCGGACCATCCGAAAAACGGTTACGCATAGCAAAATTTTTGCTTACAAGGGCAACGATTTAATTGTGGATGCCATTGATACGTTTCTCGCACAAAAGATTTCTTGGGACGAGCGGGGGATCGGTGGTAAGAAAATCGCTATCATAGGAGCGGGCAATGTTGGTTTTAAGCTCGCGCTCAAACTGATTGAGCGTGGCGCTAATGTCTTTGTGGTAAGGCGCGACCGGAAAAAATTATCTGCCATTAGCCGGGCGCTTAATTACATCAAACCCCAAAGCACCATGGCCTCGATCCACGGAACCACCAACATCAGGACAGCCGTCAAAGATGCGGCCGTAGTCATCGGACTTACTCCCGGCACAGGCGACATCATGGCCTCGATGATCAAGGAGACCCAGCCCGGCGCTTTGCTCATCGACGGAGGAAAGGGGAGTTTTTCTGCGGCGGCTGTGGAACAGGCGGAAAAATCAGGAATGCTCATTTACCGTTCCAACATCATTGCCAGTTTTGAAGGTCAAGTCGCAATGCTTCTTAAGATGGAAGAACTTATGCAGCAGCAGTCAGGCCGCACCCTTCTCCACGGAATGTCGGTTGTCGCGGGCGGAGTCGTTGGCAAAAAAGGTGAAATCGTGGTGGATGATTTGGAAGACCCCAAACAAATTTTTGGAATTGCTGATGGATCAGGAGATTTTAACCGCAATCCTTCCAAGGAAGAAATTTCAAAAGTGGCGCATCTGGCAAAATTGATCCAGGAGAGAAAGCTGACGGAAGCTTCATCTTGAAACTCAAGCTTCCACCCCCCCTTTATTGTCTCTTAGCAAAATTTCCCTTTGTGATTGTGGACGCAGGGGCACGCGGAGGCCTTAAAAAGGAATGGCTCCAACTTCGCCCCTTTTTGCGATGCATTGGTTTTGAGCCTGACCCCCAGGAATTTGTGCGCTTGCAGGCTGAGAGTCAGAAGGAGCAAGGCCTATCTTGTCGGTCGTCCGCCTTATGGGATTCCAAAAAAGAGATCATTCTTCACATCACCAAAAAAGTGGGGTTCTCGAGCGTTTACTTTCCCAACGAAAAGTTTCTGAAACATTTCGGGCCTTTAAACACCCAAGGCTATGACCTTCAGGACAACATTGCGCTTTCCGCAGAGAGACTGGATGAACTTTTATCCGCGGGCGAGCGCCAGGCGATTGATTTTATCAAAGTGGACGTCGAAGGTGCGGCCTATGAAATCTTGAAGGGTGCCGAAAAAAATCTGGCGGGAGACACGGTCGTGGGGCTCCGGGTCGAGGCGGAATTTAATCCTAAATATAACGGACAGCACCTTTTTTCCGATGTGGATCACTTCTTAAGAAACTTCGGTTACGAACTCTTTGACGCCAAGACCTGCCGGTGGAAAAGAAAGGCCGGATTAAAAACAGGCGGGATTGAAGGCCAGCTTGTTCATGGAGATTTCATTTACTTTATGGAGAGCGAGCTGTTTTTTGAAAAGATCAGCCGGTTTACCCAGGAAGAACGAACCGCAAAGGCTTTAAAATTTATCATCCTGGCTTGTTTGTACGGGGTCTACGATCTAGCGTTTGAACTTACGGAAGAGGGTTTCCGCAGAGAGGTTTTTGGAACTGAGGATTTCTGGGCACTTAAAAAGGGGCTTTTGAAGTCGCAAAGTGTTTTAATGAGGATTCCAAAACTTCAGGGCCGTGGCGCCGGAGGTAAACTCGTTTACCACTTATGGATGTTGACCGTGGGCGTGTGGCTCGAAAAAGCCGGATGGGGTAAGCCCAGCCTGACATTACATTGCAATAACTAATGGAGATAAAAATGGAAGCGAAGACAGAAAGAATTTCAACCGGATACATCGCACAAAACATTAATTCGCTTCATAAGCCGGGTGTTTTACAGGAAATGAAGCGGCTGTATTTGCAAGAGATCGAGAAATTTTTTATAAAAAATGACAGGGGAGAAAAAATCCTGCGTGAGGACGTGTGCCTTACCGTAACTTGCCCCATTTGTAATTCCAAAAATGATAAAGCCAAGTTTATCGTCAAGGTCAATGGCTTTGATCACCTGCGTTGCACGGTCTGCCAAAACATCTACGTAAGCCCCCGGCTCAAAGATGAATTTATTTGGGAGCAATATTCCAGGCCCAGCTATACGTATATGTTTAAGAATCTGATCGAGGATACGCTTACCTTTAGAAAAGAAGTGATCGCCTACGGAAAATTCAAATGGGTAACCAAACGGCTTCCGGATAAAAATTCTAAGTCCCTGCTTGATATTGGTTCAGGCCTCGGAGAAAACCTCGCAATTTACAAAGATCACGGTTGGGAGGTGGCGGGGATTGAGTTCAATGAATATGCCGCTCAAAAAAGCCGCGAGCTCTTTGACGTCACTGTTTTTAATACGCCGATCGAACAAGCAAAGCTTCCTCGCGACCTGTTTGATGTCATTACCCTGTGGGGAGTTTTGGAACATCTTACGGAGCCTGTCAAGGTCTCAAAAGAAATTCTAAAACATCTTTCTCCCAACGGCGTGTTCGTTTTTATGGTGCCCCAGTTTAATTGTTTGCTCTCAAGCTACCTGCAGGATTACCCCCAAGATGCGGACCGGCTTTTAGACGGCGATAAACACATCACCGTTTTTACCAAAGAGGGGATCGAATATTTTGCTAAATCACTTGATCTTCGCGTGGTGGACATTGTAAGCCGCGGACTGGATTTCAGCAGTATTTTGGAATATCTCGATGATGAAAAAGAAACCCGGCTTTACAAGCTTATCAAAAAAGAATTGCCCACCCTTCAGCACGGGATCGAAGAAGCAGGATTTGGCGACGGGCTTTGGGCCATCCTGGCAAAGAAATAATGAAAACGATATGCGTCATGGAATCCACGGCAGATTTTGAGGCGATGTCCAAGCAGAAAGCCGAATTCCCCCCTCACGGCACGATCTACTATTGCAGCTGTCCTGAAACGGCTTTAAAGCTTTCGAAGGCCGGGATTCGCTTTGTTTCTTTGACGGACGACATTCTCAGTTCTCAGTGGGATGAGATTAATCATTGGGCGAAAAAGGCCTCTTTAACTTGGTTTAAAGATCCCAAAGTTTCAAACCTCCTCACTTTCAACGGGCTTAATCTGGGAGATGTTTATAACCGCCGGCTGTCTCACGCGCTTATTTACCGGTTAAAAAATCGTCTCTTGGCGGATTACCTTCTTTCACATGAGGCCTTCGAACGAATCGTTATTTTCGATCAGTATGTGAAAAAAGGGTCCAAAAAACTCAAAGACAAAGGCACGATCAATGACGTGCTGGACCAGAGGTTCCGCGGCAAGGGCAAAGTTATGATTCGTATTTCTTCTTTCATTAAAACAAATCAGCCTTCCTTCCTCAAAGAAACCTTTCGAAGAATGATCGGTTTTCTTTACGCCATGTTTCGTGCTCCCAAAGAGAAGGCGAGTTATGCGGGCATGGGAACGCTCAAACACCTGCTTCCTGTGTTATCGCGGTTTAATTTTCAAAACCAAGCTGCCTTTATCGATGAAGAATTTCACCGTCTTAATTTCGAAGACAGTTCCAGAAACGGTATCTCTTACGTATTGGCGGAATCTCTTATTTCCTGGAAAAAGCGGCTTACGCTCGGTTGGCAAGCCTCCAGATTCCAAAAAGAAATCCCCAAGCTCTTGTCTCGCGTGAACGAGTTGGACTGTTTTAAATACCGCGGCAATTTTCTTATCCCCGCCGGTGAGGCAATCCGAGAGGTATTTTCTTCGAATCTTTATCCACGGCTAAGGCAGGCATCGCTTTCGGAAGTACTCAAGAAAAGACAAACAAAGGTTTTGCTTCTTCATGAAGACGTGGACGCCTTCCGAGCTGCGGCGCTTGCGGCAAAAAAGAACAGTCTGCCGGTTGCTGTTTTGTCTCATGGCATTCCTCCGACACCGGGAGATGGGTCAGAGGCGGCGTCAGGGATTGGCGTGGCAGAGACCCTCGTTAATTCGGAATTCGAAAAAGAGAAATATATTCACACAGGTTATGAGCCGGCACAGATTCATATCATTGGACTGCCGCGTTATGACCTCATCTATAAAAAACGCTTAGAGCATAAGGATGAAACCAAAAAACGAAAAAAAGTCCTCTATTGCCCTCACATGCTGACCCGGGAGACAAAACGGAAAAAAGGATACCTGGGGATCCACACATCGGGCGCTGCTACTCGTCAGAATTCGATCGAAGTCATGAAGGCCTCTCAAGCGGCAGGCTGCGAGCTCCTCATCAAACCCCACGCCGATTCCCAGGATCTCAAGCTCTGGAAAGAATTGGTGCAAGAATTTGGCGGCGAGACGACAACGCTTGTTTCTCATCAAGCCGATATTTTTGATTTGATCGCCTCAAGTGATTTGGTGATCGCCACTTTTTCCACGGTCGTGATCGAGGCCATGCTATTTAATAAAGATGTCATCACGATTAATTTTACAGGCCGCCCGGACATTCACCCTTTTAGCGAGCGGGGAATCGCCATGGGGGTCTACAAGCCCGAAGACTTAGCCGAGGCAATTGGAGAATGCTTATCCGATCCCGTGGTAAAGAAGACATTAAAATTGGCCCGAGAAAAAGAGATGAAATATTTCGGCGGACGTTTTGACGGCCGAAATACCGAAAGGGCCGTGGATTTCTTAAGGCTCCTCGGAGAAGGTAAGGCGCCAAAAAAATCGCATGAAAAGAAATTGGAGCCTACCCACGCATGAGGATTGTCTGCATCATTCAAGCCCGCTTGGGTTCCACCCGGCTTCCCGCAAAAGTCCTTCGCCTGATACAAAACCGTCCCATGCTTTCTTATATGATAGAACGTGTCCGACAGGTAAAGCAGCTTCACGGGTTTCTTATTGCAACCACCAAGAATGAATCGGACAATCCGATCGTGGCGTTTTGCGAAGCCCAAGGGGTTCCGGTTTTCCGCGGAGATGAGAATGATGTGCTTGATCGTTATTATCAGGCGGCAAAATTTTCAAAAGCCGATGTCATCGTGAGGCTCACCGCAGACTGCCCCTTGATTGACCCTGCGGTGGTTGACCAAATCATCGCCGCTTTTTTAGAACGCAGTCCTCAAATTGATTTTGTAGGAAATGTAAAACCGGCCACCTTTCCCGATGGAATGGACACCGAGGTCTTTTCCTTTAAGGCGCTCGAGCGTGCATGGGAAGAAACAAAAAATTCGCTCGAACGCGAGCATGTGACGCCTTATTTTTATGACATGCCGGGAAGATTCCAGACTTTAAATATCGAAGCGCCGAAAAATTACTCACACTACCGCGTGACTGTGGATTATGAAAATGATTTTGAAGCCGTGAGTGAAGTCTTGAAGGCGCTTCATAAGCCCGGCCAAGCTTTTGGTTATCAAGAGATCGTCACTTTTCTTGATGCCCATCCTCGGATCTTGCAAAAGAATAACGATCATCAGAGAAACTCGTGGTATGACAAGTATCAGGAAAGCATGAAAGGATCCAAGTGAAGACGAAAGATCTTCGGACTTTTAAAGAATCAGACGCACTTTGGGAGAAGGCAGGCCGGCTGATCCCTGCCGGGACGCAAACTTTAAGCAAGGGTCCCAATCAACACGCCCTCGGGCTTTCACCAAAATATTTGGCGAGCGGCAAGGGATGTTACGTTACCGATGTGGATGGAAACGAATATTTGGATTACTCGATGGGAATTTTGCCCATCACGCTAGGTTACGCCTACGAACGAGTGGATGAGGCGATTAGGCGTCAGCTAAAAGACGGCATCACTTTTTCTTTAATGCACCCTTTGGAAGTAAAGCTTGCTGAAAAATTGGCCCAGATCATTCCCTCGGCTGAGATGGTCCGCTACGGTAAAAACGGTTCAGACGTCACGACGGCTGCGGTCCGGCTCGCCCGGGCTTACACAGGAAGAGAAAAAATTATCTGCTGCGGGTATCACGGCTGGCACGACTGGTACATCTCGGCAACCACCCGAAACATCGGTGTGCCAGAATCTACAAAAAGACTGACGCTTAAATTTCCTTACAACGATGCGGCCGCGCTTAAGCAAATCTTTGAAGAAAATAAAAATGAAATTGCCGCAGTTATTTTAGAGCCCACCGATTTAATCGAACCCAAAGAAGGTTTCCTAAAAGAGATCCGAGAGATTGCGCATCATTATGGCGCCCTTCTTATTTTTGATGAGATCAAAACGGGTTTTCGCGTAGCGATTGGAGGGATGCAGGAGGTTAGCGGTGTCACGCCTGACCTCGCTACATTCGGCAAGGCGATCGCAAACGGAATGCCTTTATCAGTGTTAGCGGGTAAGCGCGAAATCATGCAAAGCTTCGAAAAAGTTTTCTTCTCCTTCACGTTCGGCGGGGAGGCCTTGTCGCTGGCTGCTGCGATGGCGGTCATCGAAGAATACGAAGAAAAAGATGTCATAGGGCACTTGTGGAAAATCGGAGAAAGACTCAAGAAGGGCTTTAACCAACTGGCGGAAAAAAATGGGATGCTTGCTTATACAAAATGCCTCGGTTTGGCGCCTATGAATGGACCTGTTTTTCTAAATGCCCAAGGAAAAACGGATCTCGCTTTAAAAACCCTTTTTCAGCAAGAGACCATCAAAGAGGGAATCCTTTTCCGCGACCGGCATAACATTTCGTTCTCGCATAAAGATGCGGAAGTTGATTTTACTTTGAAGGTGTATGAACGGGCGTTTGCAACGCTTAAAAAGGCAATCGATTCAGGAGGGGTTCAGAACTTCTTAGAATCACCTGTCATTGAAGAGGTTTTCCCGAGCAAGGCATGAGCGCTCCCAATATCTTTCAAAAAATGTTTCGCCGGGTGGTGAGCGCTCATCCTCTCTTGGAGCGCTGGGTCATTTATCGTAATCCCAGAAGATACTGGAACCTCCGGGGCGGGGATAAGTATTTCCAAGAACAGGAAAGCTACGAGACACGCCAAAAAAGAAGCGAATGGCTTTCAGAAGAGATCGGCAAGCTTCCGGTCAATTCGGTCTTAGAAATCGGCTGCGGTTACGGCAAACAACTCAAAAATTTGTCCTCCAAAAAAAAGGCTAGGATTTTCGGCATCGATTTTAGTCATTCCCAGCTTTTGAAGGCCCAAGAGTTCATGGTGGAGAAGATTCCTTTGGCAGAAGCGGACGCGGCGCGGCTTCCTTTTTTGGACAACTCTTTTGAACTCGTGTTCAGTTCAGCCGTGATTCTTCACAATTCAAAAAAGCAGGCGCGGCAGATTCTTTCTGAAATGATCCGGACCTCACGAGGCTACCTTCTTCATAATGAAGACAAGAATGTAAGTTCCACCCGCTATACTTATAATCTGCCTTCCTTCTATAAGGCACTCGGCTTTGAGATCCTAAGGCAGGGGCAAATCCCGGTTGCTGCCAATCCCGCCAACACGCAATTTTTAATCGCCCGGTTTTCCCCGTCGCAGAAAAGTGCATTGAATCCTCAGACCCTTGACCTGGCCTTCGAACAGGCATCAGCAAGTATTTAATTCATGCTAGATACCAAGACATCTAAAGTGTTCGGAAAAAGCCGGAAAACGGAAATCATTAAAGATGCCGGTCTCTATGCCGGGTCCTCTTACGCCGCGACTTTCATTGATGTTCTCAATGGCGTCCTGATGCGCAATCTCATCGCGCCCGCCAGTATGGGTGTTTGGTCTTTTCTGCAGGTGATTCTCAGTTATTCAAAGTACGCAACGCTCGGGACAGGACCCGCCCTTGTCCGCGAGATCCCTTACCTGAGGGGAAAAGGGGAGTTTGCCAAGGCCGACCAAATCAAAAATAACGTTTTTTCCTGGAGCATGATCATTTCCGTAGTGGCGGCCGCCGGTATCATCATTTATGCCTTTGTTCAAAGGCCCTTAATGCCTGAAATGAAGTGGGGTCTCATTACGATTGCCTTCGTTACGATCCTCCAGAGAGGTTATAACCTCTACGTCGTCTTGCTGCGTGCGTATAAGTCCTTCCGTCTCGCAAGCCTTTCCAATTTCCTTTCCAGTTTGATTACCCTGGCGCTCACCATTACGGTGGTGTGGAAATTCGGATTCTACGGCCTCTTGATAGGCGCTGTTTTGGGTTATGCGGCAAACCTTTTCATTTTACATTTAAATTCCGGGCTTAGGTTTCGAATGGAATTTGATCGGAAAATTTTGACCGATCTCTCGGTCTTTGGGTTCTCACTTGTTGCGGTCCAGGCGAGCATGACCGTGATGCGAAGTGTGGACAGTCTTGTCATCGCCAAATGGCTGAATTTTGAGGCCCTAGGCTATTACAGTACCGCTTTGATGTTTCAAACTTATTTGACCATATTGCCCAACGTGATGGACATGGTCTTAAACCCTCATCTTTTTGAAAAAGCGGGGCAGACCCAAGACCACAGAGAATTAAAACAAAATGTTCTTCAGCCCATCATTGCGATGTGCTGCATCATGCCTTGTCTTATTTTCTTCTCTTGGGTGGGGATTCCCATGGTGGTGGGATTGTTAATGAAAAAATACACGGCCGGTATTGCGGCGGCTCAGTTCCTGATTCTCTCCACATTTTTTCTGGGTGCGGCGAGACCGCTAAATGCCTATCTGATCCTTCTAAAAAAACACCTCTGGATGATCCCCATTATTCTTTTTGCTGCGGGGGTTTCTTTCGCCATGAACTGGTTTCTTATTAAGGGCCTTCACCACGGCATCGAGGCAGTCGCGTTATCGACCATTCTTTCATCGGGAATTTATTTTCTAGGCATTTTTGCTCTGGCCGCACGTTTCCTCCTTCCACCCCGGGAATTTTTTGGGGTCACGCTTAAGATTCTCATTCCTTTCTTCTATATGGTTTTGGGTGTAAAGGGATTGGATATTTTGATAACATCAGGACTTTCCTGGCAGCGGATCGCCATTGCTTTAGGGGTGAGCTCCCTCTTATGCGTGCCTCTTTTGATCTTCCTGGAAAAAGAGACTAAGGTCATCTCGAAATGCATTTCCATTTTTAAAGAGAAATTTCACGCTTGAAATTAATAACGCAAGAGGAAGAAAGGAAAGCCGGTTTAATGGCATCAGAGAAGATCGACTGTTCCGTCGTTATGATTGTAAAGAACGAAGAACAGAATTTACTAAGGCTTCTTGCTTCGCTTACGGAGTTTCGCGAAGTCATGATTGTCGATTCGGCAAGCAGTGACAGCACGGTCCGAGTTGCTCGGGCATGGGGGGCCAAAGTCATCAACCGGCCCTTTGACAATTTCGCAGACCAAAAAAACTTTGCCGTAGAGCAGGGGGGCTGTGACTGGGTTTTTTCACTCGACGCCGACGAGTTTCCCGACAAAGAGCTTCTCGGGGCTCTTAAAGAAGAGTTGGATAAGCAAGAAAAATTTCAATCCCCAGCTTACCGGATCAAACGAAAAAATTTTCATTTTGGACGCGAGCTCAAATGGGCGGGACAGGGAAACGATTTTCCCCTTCGAATTTTTAGAAAGGGGAAAGGGAAGTTCGTCGGTCCGGTTCATGAACACCTCGAGATAAAAGGATTGATGGGCACGCTCCCGGGCGCGCTCATTCATGAAAGCAATCAAAGTGCGGGGGACTACTTGGATAAATTAGTCCTCTACAGCGGTCTTGAAGCAGGTACGGCCCAACAAAAAAGAAACCAAACCAACGTCTGGCATTGGGGGATCAAGCCGGCTTTAAGATTTATTTATTTCTATTTCTTCCGGCTCGGGTTTCTTGACGGTTTTGAGGGTTTTCTCTTCCATAGTTTATCTTCTTTTTATCTGGTGGCAAAAGAGGGTCTCATCAACGAGGAACGCCGGCCCTCATGAAACTCTCGACTCGCTCGACAGGGTTACAGACCCTTGCGATAGGCTGCTGGATTGCCGCCGGATTTTTTGCCCTCCTCATACCCATCGCTTTTTTTCACGGATTTCCATTCCTTCAGGGCACACCGCTTCGGATGAAAAGTCTGAGAAAGCCTTTTGAGATCCTGCTGATTTTGTTTTTGGTGGGCCTTGTGCTTCACCCGAGGCGAGGTGAAATTTGGAAAACACTTATCGGAAAATTTAAGGACTTTGCAGCCCATCCGGCGAGTCCTTGGCTCGTTTGCGGAATCTATTTTCTTCTATTTCTCTGGGAACAAATCTCGCGTTACCTTGCGCTTGAAATCAATTTCATTCCCTTCCTTTTTTATGATTACATGATGTGGTATTTCGACCGTGGGAAAATGTGTTTCACAGGTTTTTTGCATGGTTTCTACCATACGAATTTAATCCTCCTGGGTCTTTACCCCGTATGGAAGATTTTTCAATCCGGATGGGTCCTTCATATTGCCCAGCCGCTCGTGGCCGCCCTGGCAGGCGTCCCGTTTTATTTTTGGAGTAAAGACCAGCTAAAAAGCCCGGGCTGGGCACTCGGCGTTTTGTTCCTTTATTTGAATTTCCGTTATTTGGTCAATGTCCTTTCGGTCAATTTCGCAGTGGAGATCTTTTATCCCTTGTTTATTTTTTCGGCGGTTTACTTTGCTTCCAAACGTAAACAATTCCTTTATTATCTCTTTTTGGTCGCGGGCCTTTTGATTAAAGAAGACGCGCCGGTTTATTTCGGTGCCTTAGGATTATTTTTTCTTTTTAAAAAAGAGGAGCGGCTCCGAGGAATCACGACGATTGTGCTTTCAGCTTTTGCTCTCTTTTTCATGCTTAAAATTTTCATGCCTTGGTCAGGAAACAATCTCCTTCCCGAAGATATGAATAATTTTAGGTCGGCTCATACAGATGAAGGATTGCTCGCCCGATTATTTCAAAACATGGATGAAAAGATAAAAACTCTTTATAAGCTAACGTCCCGGCTTCTTTTTATCCCTTGGCTGTCTCCCTGGATGTTTTTGGTGGCGGCTGCGCTCGCCCCGCTGTTTTTGCAGGGAGGAGATTATTTTGTCCAGCTCATGTTTCACTATGCCGCGGCGGTCTTGCCCTTTCTTTTCCTGGCCTTTGTCGATGGACTCAGGAGAATTTTAAAAATAAGCTGGATCCAACAGAGACAAATCATCGGTAGGGGGATCGCACTGGCTCTTCTTTTTGCAAACGGCCTTAACCTACGGCCTTTTCATTTTACTTTGGATGATATTCGAACCATTAAGTTAGCAAAATCCATTCCCCAAGAAAGTATCGTGCTGGCCCAGGGGCACCTGCTTCCCTATCTGGGTTACCGTAAATTTAATTTTTACATCTCACCTCACTTTGAAAAGCAGGCGGATACACGGGAGGCCTACACCCGGCCCGATTATTTTCTTTTTGATTTTGAGGCCAATGCCTATCCCTTGACCCCTCAGGATTTAAGGGATAAAGGAGAGGCGGCCAGGCGAGATCCCGGCTATGAATTGGTATTCCGAGATCACCGGAGGCTCCTTTTGAAACGCCGGGGGATGGCCTGAGATGAATCCTTTGTGGGAAGGCACGAAGATAATCTTCAAATTTCTATACCGTCTATGGATGAAATTCGCGCACACGCTTGGAAAGATTAATTCTTTCATCCTCCTGACGGTTTTTTATTTTGTGGTCATTGGAATTGCTAGACTGGTGCTGCTCATAGGAAGAAAAGATATCCTCGAAGAACGCTGGAAAGACAAACCTAGTTATTGGAAGAAAAGAGAGAAGCTCGTCGTTACGGAAGAGGCGTTTTTAAAGCCCTACTGATGAAAATTCTAGGCATCTCTTGTTTTTATCATGACTCAGCGGCCTGTCTCCTGGACGGAGGAAGAGTGGTCGCCGCAGCCCAGGAAGAGCGTTTTACCCGCAAGAAACACGATTGGGAATTTCCTAAAAATGCAGTTCAGTATTGTCTGAAAGAAGGGGGGATCACAACCCGCCAACTTGACGGCGTGGGTTTTTACGACAAACCTTTCATTAAATTTGAAAGAATTCTTCAGACCTATATTGCAACCTGGCCGCTGGGTTTATTTTCCTATTTAAAAGCATTGCCCCTGTGGCTCAAGCAGAAAATTTGGATACCGGATTTGATCGCCAAAGAATTGAAATACAAAGGCAAAATTTATTTTGGTGAACACCATCTCTCTCATGCTGCCAGCACCTTTTACGCCTCAGGTTTTGACGAGGCGGCAATTTTGACGGTGGACGGAGTGGGTGAGTGGACCACCACTAGCCTTGCGCGCGGCAAGGGGCTTGATATTGAAATCCTGAAAGAGATCCGGTTTCCTCACAGCCTTGGTCTTCTCTACAGCACCTTTACCTACTACTTGGGGTTTAAGGTCAATAGCGGTGAGTACAAAGTGATGGGTTTGGCGCCTTATGGTAAGCCCCGTTTTTATGATGTGATTATGGCGAAATTAATTGATCTCAAAGAGGACGGTAGTTTCAAACTCAATCAAAAATACTTTTGTTATACCTACGGACTCCGGATGGCGGGAAAGCGCTTTGAGAATCTTTTTGGAATCCCTACCCGGACTGCTGAATCTCCTTTGCAGCAAATCCATTTTGATCTTGCAGCCAGCATCCAAAAAGTATGCGATGAGGCAATGCTTAAGATGGCAAGGCATGCCTTTGAAGTTACGAAATCGCCCAGGCTTTGTCTGGCGGGAGGCGTGGCCCTTAATTGTGTTTCCAACGGCCATATTTTAAGAGAAGGGCCGTTTAAAGAAATCTTTGTGCAGCCTGCTGCCGGTGACGCGGGCGGCGCCTATGGAGTTGCCAGTTTTATTTCGCATGCCGTTTTTAAGGAGCCGCGCGTTCCCGGCTGGAAACACTCCTTTTGGGGTCCCGGTTTTAGCGTTGATGACATCAAAGAAGTTCTTGATGAAGAAGAAGCGGTATACCAGGAATGCAAAAACGGGGAGCTTATCTCTTTAGTTGCCAAAAGAATTGCAGAAGGTAAAGTAGTGGGCTGGGTCCAAGGCAGGATGGAGTTTGGTCCCCGGGCCCTTGGGCACCGCAGCATCTTAGCGGATGCCAGAGACCCCAAAATGAGAGATACCGTGAATCTTAAAATTAAATTCCGTGAGACGTTTCGCCCCTTTGCTCCCGCCGTCCCGGAAGAGGAATGCTCAACTTATTTTGATTTGAACCATGAAAGCCCTTTTATGCTGCTCGTTGCTCCGGTGCGGGAAGACAAAAGAGTCATACCTTCGGTAACGCATGTCGACGGCTCGGCCAGGGTCCAAACGGTGAATGAAACCCAAGATCCCTTGTTTTATCAATTGGTGAAGGAGTTTGAAAGGCAAAGCGGCGTCCCCGTGGTCATTAACACTTCCTTTAATGTGCGGGGGGAGCCGATTGTCTGTACCCCCGAAGACGCCTGGCGATGCTTTATGCGTACACGGATGGATACGCTGGTCATTGGCAATTTCCTTTTAGATAAAGCAAAACAACTTAAACAAGAGGAGCTTTCGGAAGCTTGGCTTAAGAGCATCCCTCCGGATTGAAAAAAAGTCTTATGACTGATTTATTGCAAGTCAGGCAATATTGGCAGGAACATCCGCTTCATAGTTTTGAACTCGGTGAGTTGGGGACGGCTGGATTTTTCGAAAATCTTGACCAGATCAAACGACGGGATATTGAAAAATACGCGATTCCTTTTTTTGATTTTAACGAGTTTAAAGGAAAAAAGGTCTTGGATGTGGGTTGCGGACCGGGCTGGTTTACCGTTCAATACACCTTGGGAGGCGCCCACGTGACAGCCATCGACTTGACGCCTTGCGCTGTAGAACTCACCCAAAAACATTTGGCCTATAAAAATCTTACTGCGAATGTCCAAGAGGCTAATGCGGAAAATCTTCCTTTTGAGGATGAAAAATTTGACCTGGTCATTTCACTCGGAGTCCTTCATCACACCCCCAAAACCCTAGAAGCATTCAGGGAGTGTTTTCGTATGTTGAAACAGGGTGGTAAGGCTAAAATCGCACTTTATCAAAAGGGAATCCTTCTTCACCCTAGGGTTTTTAAAATCGTGCGGAAGATGATGCAAATTCTGGGAGTCAAACATCCGGGCGCGGACCTTTCACGAAGTGCAAATAATATTGATGAATTCATCCGGCAATATGACGGCGTGGGTAATCCTTTGGGCGTTGCCAAAACGATCAGAGAATGGAAAGAGGAGTTAGAGCAAGTAGGTTTCGGCGTCAAAAGTCACGAGCTTCATTATTTTCCAAGACGTTTTATTCCCTTTCAGCGTTGGATTCCCAACTTCGTGCACGCAAATTTGGATCGACATTTTGGGACTTTGGTCTATTTCGAATTGGAGAAGGCCTCTAAAACCAAGGAGTAAAATGATGAGCAAACTTCAGGTCCTTAAAGAATTTTGGAATTTTCTAAGTGAGAGAAAGAAATGGTGGCTTGCACCGATTGCTTTGGTTTTACTTCTTTTGGGTGTTTTGATGGTCTTTGCTGAGAGTTCGGCGTTAGCGCCCTTTATTTATACCTTGTTCTAATCGAAGAGGAAAAATGACTACCAAACTTCAAGACCCCAGGATTGCGCATGAAAAAGAATTCCACGACAAGTGGGCCGAAAACATTCGTCTGGATGAACTCTTGGTAAAAGAATCCTTCGAATCACCCACGGCCATTGAAAATCGCTATGCGCTCAGTCAATTGGGTCCTCTGGAAGGCAAGAGGATTCTGGATCTTGGCTGTGGGGCCGGTGAGGCTGCAGTCTATTTTGCGTCGCAGGGTGCGGACTGCTTCGCCTTCGACCTTTCCCCGGGGATGGTGGAGGTGGCACAGGCCTTGGCCCAAAAGCATAACGTGCAGGTTAAGTTTGCAGTGGCAGAGGCGGGGCGACTTCCTTATCCCGATCAATTTTTTGATTTGGTATTTGGGAATGGCGTCCTGCATCATGTGGATTTTCTGGTTTGTGCGAAGGAAGCCCGGCGTGTTCTTAAACCTTCCGGAAAAGCGGCTTTTGTGGAACCGCTTCCTTATAATCCAGCCATCCAGCTTTATAGAAAAATTGCGAGTGAAGTACGCACGGACTATGAAACGCCGCTTAGTTTTAAAGACATTCAGAAAATCCGGCCTATTTTTAATGAATTTTATCACCAAGAATTTTGGCTCGCTTCTCTTTTGATCTTCGCTCATTTCTTTTTTGTCAGACGCTGGCATCCCGGCAAGGTGAGGTATTGGAAAAAGGTCATCGAGGCGGGGTATGAGTACGAGCGTTTTTTTAACAGGCTTCAAAATCTTGACGGCTGGCTCCTAAGATATTTTCCTTTTCTAAGGGGCCTTTGCTGGAATACCGTGATGATCGCCAAAAAATAAGATGCGAAATATTCTTGGCTATCTCTACGAGTATGTGAAGATCAATGACCTCTTCTCTTATTTTCTCGCAACCCTACTTATCCTTTCTTTAGTCAAGTACGTTTGGAAAGATAGAAATATCCCAACGGGCTTAGCGCTCGTCTTAACGATCGGGGTAGGATTGGGATTTCGCCTTTTTTGGCTGTTTTATTCGAGCCATCAGCCTAAGATGGCAGCGACGGGCGGAAATCTTCTTGAAATGGATTTGATCAATCTGCACGCCATTGACCTTACCCGGGGCCGCTGGTTTTTAAATGCCGATGGAACGCCTTCGGGCAGGCGTCCGATCGGCTACCCGCTCTTTCTAGGAGTTTTGTATAAACTCTTTGGCGCCAAAATCGAGATTGCGTGGTTTTCAAGCATCCTGCTCTATGTGATGACAGCCATTCTCATTTTTCTCTTGGCCCGCTCAATATTTCCAGAACACTGGGCGCTTTTGTCGGCTTTTTTATTTTCTGTTTACCCCACATCGATCTATAGCATCAAGATGATCATGGACGAACATCTGTTCCTTCCTGTTTGGTTTCTCGGCCTCTTTCTTTTATTCCGTGAAATCCATGGAAAGAAACTCCCGCTCTCATGGCTCTGGTACGGGGTGATTTTTGGGTTTGCCACGATGATCCGCACCCATACGATTTTTATGCCGGTAATCGTTGGGTTTGCTCTCTTTTTGAAAAGAGAGCCTTTAAAAAAAGTGATCTTAACAACACTCGCCGTGGGCCTTGTGATGCAGCTTGTGAATCTTCCATGGGCGATCAGAAATTATAAGGCGTGGAAAACGCCGGTCCTTTACACGGCGACTTCTCAATTTGTTTACGCACAGGTGAATTCCACTGCAGGCCCGGAAGGGGGAGGCCATGTTCCGCAAAAAGGCGAGCCCGGCTATTCCGAAGAATTAGAAAAGGCGACCGCCTCCGGCAATGAGGGCTTGGCCCATCAAATCGCGAACCGGGAAATGAAAAAATGGATTCAGGCGCACCCTAAGGAATTTTTATTACTCGGAATTTCGCGCGTGCTTTATTTTATGAATTGGAACCGCCAAGGCGGCATTTGGCCTCTGGACTACCAATTTTCCAAGGATGCGTATGACCCCGCCCGCCCAATGTCGTCTGAAACATTAGAGGCGTTTCAAGAAATCGCTTTTTCTTTTTATTATACCTTACTTTTTTCTTCGCTTTTTTCGATCTTCATCTTGATTCGAATCTGGAGTTCGATTACCCAAGAGCAAAGATCCTGCATCTTAGTTCTTGCCGCTTGTTTTGCCTTTTGGTTTGCAGAGCAGATGATCATCTACCCTTGGAGAAAGTACCGTTTTCCCTTAGTGGCCCTCATGACCCTTTGGGCCGCTCCCTTTCTGGGATATTTTTTGTATGAACTCCGGTGGGAAAATTTGATTAAAAAGTTAAGCTTTCGTAAAAAGGCGATCGCCCCATGAATGGCCGAACTCCTGAAATCAGCGTGGTGGTTCCCGTCTATAATGAAGACAAAGTTTTGACGGAATTTTATAACCGGACCACTGCGGCTTTAGGAAAATCAGATTTCGAAATCCTTTTTATAGATGACGGTAGTACCGATTCCTCGTGGGAAATCATCCAAGGCTTTGCCGCCAAAGACCGGCGGGTGATGGGCGTCTGTCTTTCAAGAAATTTTGGACATCAGGCAGCTCTTACGGCCGGGCTTGAACACGCGAATGGACAAGCGGTGGTTACGATCGATTGCGATCTCCAGGATCCGCCTGAGGCAATTCCTCAGATGATCGAGAAGTGGAGAGAGGGATACGATGTGGTCTTGGCGAAACGCACGGAACGAAAAGGGGAGAGTGCTTTCAAAAAATGGACCGCCCTTCTTTTTTATAAACTCTTTCGCCGTCTTTCGCGGGTTAATTTGGAGGTTGAGGCGGGAGATTTTAGGCTTCTTTCACGTACGGTAGTGAATGTCCTCAATCAAACTCCTGAACGGATCCGCTTTCTTCGTGCACTCACAAGCTGGGCAGGTTTCAAGCAAACCGCGATTACTTATTTAAGAGACGCCCGGTTTGCCGGTGAAACAAAATATCCTCTTTTTAAAATGATCCGTCTCGCCCTGGACGGTCTAACCTCTTTTAGTTCGACGCCTCTGCAATTGGCAAGTTATCTGGGCTTTGCCGTAACTTCCGTTGCTTTTCTGATTGGTCTTTATTCGCTCTCTATCCGCATCTTTACCCCGACGGCCGTGAAAGGCTGGACTTCGATTCTCGTTGTGACGATCTTTCTGGGAGGGATTCAACTTGTGATGATTGGGATTATTGGGGAATACATTGCGAGAATCTACGAAGAGGTGAAACGCCGGCCGCTCTATTTAGTTCAAAAGAAAGTCGGCGGTCCAATTAAGGAAGAAAGTGATATTGATGAACTCCGGTCACGTTCCGTCTCTTAAAGAACTCGGGCCTTTGTGCCAAAAACCTCAATATAAGACAGTCGGAAATTGGTATGTGCGCCGTATCCTGAGAGTTGCGGCGCTGCCCGTCACCTGGCTCCTTCTTCATACGGCAATTACCGCCAATCAAGTCACCACCCTCTCTCTTATTTTAGGAGTGTGGGGGATTGCGCTCTTAGCGGGCGGCTCTCAAGCCTCCTTTCTCATGGGGATTCTTCTTGTTCAATTATGGTATTTCCTCGATCACGTTGACGGTCAGATCGCGCGGTTTAGAAAGACCTCATGCCTCAGCGGGAGATTCTTTGATTTCATCACTCACCATATCATTCACACGCTTATTTTTTTCAGCCTAGGGTTTTATGTCTATCAAAAGACCGGCACGATCTTCGCCATTCTTTGGGGATACGTTACTTCTTTATCGATGGTCATCTTTAATCTGGTGAATGACACCAAGTATAAGACTTTCTTCGAGGCCCTTCTCAAGGCAAAAAATTTTCGTGTGTTAGACAGAGTGGTTCAAGAAATTCCCGAAGGCCAAAAAACCTCTCTCCTGCGAAAAATTTTTCCGTGGATTCACAAGGCGTCCGAAATTCACGTCCTCATGAATCTTTTGACCGTAGCGTCTTTACTCGAAATTCTCTTCTTGTCTTGGGTTGATTTTCGTCTGATCTTTTTCATTTTTTACGGGCTCGCCATTCCCTTACTCGCTGCCAGTAAAGTCATCTATTTGATTAAAAAAAGGAAAATCGATGCGGAGTACGAAGCCATCTTCAGAATCGTGGAATAGGGAAGCCGTGCAGGAGGGGCGGTTTGAGGTCTTTTTTACGGATCCGCTTTATCTTACCTACAAAAATTTTCTCTACAACTACCTTGTTCGCCGTTTCGTCATTCGCCGGGCGGTTCGTAAAAATAATTCCGGCAGGATCCTGGAGCTGGGCTGCGGGATTTCTCCCATGCTGGAACCCGGAACGAACGTGGTCCAAACCGATATCTCATGGAATGCCTTAAAGTATTTGACGACTCAATCCAAAGATAAAGGGGCTTACCGGACGCTTCATTGCGACGGCACACGCCTTCCTTTTCTTTCCCAATCCTTTGACCTTATTGTCTGTTCCGAAGTCATCGAGCACATCGAAGAAGACCAAAAGTTATTGGATGAAATCGCGAGGATCCTCAAAAAGAACGGCATCCTTCTTCTGACTTGTCCTGTTCACCCAAGATATTACGGCTTTGACGATGAATTCGTCGGTCATTTCAGGAGGTACGAAATCGCTCCGTTGCGGGAACGGTTGTCAAGACTCGGGATGAAGGAGATCCAGGTTCTACCGCTTTTAGGGTCTTTGGAGAAAATACTCATGGAAAAGGTGACCCGGCTTTTTGCGGCTCTGAAACCAGGCAAAAAAAAGAACAAACAACCAAACGCGACATTAGGAAGATTTTTTGCGGTGCTAGCCCTTCCTTTTTATATCCTTTTGAACGCCTTCTTGGCCCTCGTGATTTACGGGCAGGCGAAAATCTCATCACTTAAAAAGGTTGTAACCGTTTGTTTCCAATGCCGAAAAGCCTAACCCTTAAAAGTTTTACCGACCGCTGGGTCTACGTCTGGACGCTCGTTCTTCTTGCCTCGCTTTCGTTTTCCACGGCTTTGATGGAGATTTCCTGTGTGGCGCTGGTCGTTGGTTTTATTTTTCTCAGGATCCAAAAAACACCGTTGCCCGAAATTGACAAAAGCATCCTCATCCCGCTTTTAGTCTATATCGCCATTGCCGTGATTTCCTTTTTTTGGTCGGAATTTCCCAAACAGAGTTTTAGGGGAGTCCTCAAGGTCTTAAAAGGATTTCTTGTCTTTTGGATGGCAGTAGAAGTTTTAACCACCCGCCAGAGACATCAAACGGCGCTCGGGGTCCTCACGATCAGTTTGATTTTTTTAGGCCTGGACGGTATGTGGCAATATGTTTTTGGCCAGGATTTTACCCGCCGCATCCCTTATGAAGCGGCCTCGTCCGGGCCCAGGATTTCCGCCTCGTTTCGAAATTACGGCCTTTTGGCGGCTTACGTCATCGCGTTCCTTCCGGTCGTGGCAGGTCAAATCAAAAAGAAGGCCCCAAGCCGCAATTTATTTCTTTCCTCGCTTGCCTCCGTTTTTGGACTCCTTCTTCTTTTTTGGACAAGGCTGCGCGGCGCCTGGATCGCTTTTCTTGTGGGCATTGGGTTTTGTGTTGCCAACGCCAAAAACAAAAAGATCTATGCGATCATCCTAGCGGTGATTGTGGTGATTGGATTTCTCGTACTTCCCAAATCCAAGCTCATCCATCTGGATGCCGAAGGCAAGGAGCAGTCGCTCATTGAAAGGGTCTATCTTTGGGACCGGGCTGTACAGGTAATCAAGGCGAGACCTTTTACCGGGACCGGGATCAACACGTATGCGGTCGCTCACCAGAAATACGACCAAAGGAAAAACTGGAGGGTGCAGAATTATTATGCCCACAACGGATACCTTCAGCTTGCCGCTGAAACAGGACTCCCCAGCCTGGGATTTTTCCTGGCGTTTTTGTTTTTCTACTTTAGGAAGGGTTTAAAAACGATCGGTCAAACTCAAGAGGATGAGGACCGGAAAACACTCACCGGATTTTTGGCGGGATGGGTCAATTTTCTGGTGCTCGCCTTCATTGATACCATTTTCCATAATCCCGCATCCGTCATGGCCTTTTGGTTTCTGGCAGGCTGGGGGCTTGCTTTCCAGACAAACGTGATTAGGAAGGGTCGAGAAGTTTCCGGCCTGAAGTACTAAAAAGGCGCGAATTCCAAAGCCGCCGTTTTTGCATCCAGTATAGAAGCGCTGTTTTGAGTACACCCACCCCGTAGACTGTACTCCTCCAAAAATTAATGGTAGACGCCTCCGCGAAGTAGCGGGAGGGGCAGGAGAGTTCTCCCAAGCTGAACCCAAAATAAACAGCCTGGGCGATGATCTGGTTATCAAAGATGAAATCATCGGAGTTTTCCCGGAGTGGAAGTTCTCTTAAGACTCGGCAATTAAACGCCCGAAAGCCCGTGTGATATTCCGAAAGTTTCTGGCCCATCAGTAAATTCTCCGCAAGGGTCAAGACGCGGTTTGAGACATATTTATAAAGGGGCATCCCCCCGCGCCGCGCGGCTCCCACCAGGATCCTTGATCCCAGCACCACGTCATATTCGCCGGAGGCAATCATCCATGCGGCAGCGGGGACGATCTTGGGGGAATATTGGTAATCCGGGTGAAGCATCACCACAATGTCAGCGCCGCGTCTTAGAATTTCCCGGTAGCAGGTTTTTTGGTTGCCGCCGTAGCCCCTATTTTTTTTATGCTGGATAGTCGAGATTCCAATTTGGCGGGCCACAGCCACGGTATCGTCATTGCTCCGGTCATCGACCAGTAAGATCTCATCCACGAATCCCTTGGGGATGTCCCGGACGGTTTGCTCTAAAGTTTTCGCTGCGTTGTAAGCGGGCAGTACCACACAAACTTTTTTCCCTTCGATCATTAAACCACCTGGAGGTGGGGAAGCGGGATCATAAATTTCACGTCGCGTTCCCTTAAGGGTTGAAGCTTCTTGATGATCTCTTCCGCAAAATTCCAGGCAAAAAGAATCACATAATCCGTGGGGTGGGAAAAAAGATGAGAGCTGGGGACCACGGGGATCCTCGCACCCGGCGTAAAGAGGTTCTGCTTTAAGGGGTTATCGTCCACGATGTAATCTATCTGACTCGGACTCAATCCGCAGAAATTAATCAACGTGTTGCCTTTGGCGGGCGCCCCGTATCCTGAGATGCGCTTACCTTTGGATAAAATCCTGGATACCTCGCGGAGCAATTCGATTTTGACCCGGTTCACTTTTCCTGCAAACTCTTGATAGACTCTGAAAGACCCGTATCCCTTTTCGGTTTCCTTTCTGAGGAAATCCGTAACTTCGCCTGAAACCGGCCTGCCCGCACCTTTTTTTTGGATGAAGACCCTTAAAGAGCCGCCGTGGGAAACGACTTCCTCAATCGCAAAAATCTCAAGGCCAAACTGTTCTAAGAGTTTCGTGAGCGCACAAACCCCGATGTAGGAAAGATGCTCATGGTAAATCATATCGAAAAACATCTTTTCAAGCATGACACCAAGGTAGGGAAACTCAATCACAAAGATCCCTTGGGATTTTAAAAGCCGGAACACATTCCGGCATACGTCGTGAATATCATCAATGTGGGCAAACACATTGTTACCGCTGATGACATCGGCAGGTCCAAATTGGGAAAGGATCGTATCGACCGTGCAGGCCCCGAAGTAATCATTGATCGTTGTGATTCCATTCCGGTTGGCCTCTTCCGCCAAATTGACGGCGGGTTCCACACCCACAGCCTTCATTCCTTCTTTTTCGTAACAGGAAAGCAGGAGTCCGTCATTGCTGCCGATATCCACGGCCAACAGGTTTGAAGTTGGGTTGACGAGTCTTGCCTTTATCTTCTTGGCATAATCCGCGAAATGGCGCTTGAAAGTTTCGGTGGTGGAACTGACATAAAGATAATTGTGAAACATCTTGTCGGCGGGGACGACATCACTGAGTTGTACAAGCCAACACTGGGAACACCAGGAGAGGCGTAACGGGCAAACAAATTCTTCCTGACCGAGTTCTTCTTTTTTGAGGAATGAATTGGCCAAGGACATGGTGCCTAAATCAAGGAAAGACTCCGGAAGAGGGGAATGGCAATACCGGCATTGGGTCTTTCGGTAAAGATCAGGCTTTGAAGTCACGGACGTTTTAGGCTGCATTTTTATCCCTCGGGCGGTGGATTGATCGCCGTGATTTTACTATGACGAATCAAAATGTCGCCGCCTGATTCAACCTTGATCGTGCCGTCCAAAATCTCCAAAATCTTTTCCGCCACAAAATCAGGGCTTTGTTGGCGCTTGGCGTCCTCCGCGCCAAAAAGCTTAACCCGCATCCGGGTGTTGATCCCGCCCGGGCAGACGGTAATACAGCGAAAGCCGGCCGAGAGGTTTTCTTTGGCAATGCTTTGGCTGAGGGCAAGCACGCCGAATTTGCTGGCAGAATAAGCACCTAAAAGAGGGACGGCGCGTTTACCCGCCATGGAGGAGATATTAATGATCCAGCCTGACTGCTGCTTTTTGAAAATAGGAATCGCGTACTTACACATAAGAAATGCTGACAAGAGGTTGGAACTCAGATTTTTTTGAAATTCTTTGAGCGTCTCTTTTTCTATTCTGCTGATTTTATTGGTGTAGCCTGCATTGTTAATAAGCGCATCGATCCGCCCGAGGCGTTTTTTTACGGACTGGAGAAAGCGTTTTACCTCGAATTCTTTAGTCAGATCTGCTTGAAAGAGAAAGAATCTGGAAAAGGCCGAAAGAGATTTTTTTGCCGAGGGCCAGTGTTTCTTGGTAAGTGTGACGCCGTAAACTGTGTCGCCCGCGGCCAGAAAAAGTTTGCTGAGGCTTAGCCCCAGACCTGTTGCCGCACCGGAAATAACAACAATTCGATGAGCCAATTAACGCGTCTTTAACTCGGGGTTGAGATAGCCTTCGATCACTTGGTAGGCCAAGGTGTCCTGCTCGTACTTTCCCTGCTCTCTTTGTCTTGTGCTCAGAGCAAGAAAAATCGAGTCCTCCGTAAATTTCTGAGCATGGGCGATGAGGGGAGGCGTGTAGACGATATCGCCCGGCTTCACATGCAGGACTTGGCGCTTCTGGGGATGATGGATATCGCAAGAGTGGCTTTCGTAAGCGCCTGAAACCAGATAAATATATTGCTGGTCTTCTTTATGATAATGATTGGCCCGAACCGTTCCTTTTTTAGAGGTGATGATGGCGATGTGTTCGATACGGCCTTCAAAGATATTGGTGATGGCACCGCGTATGTCAACCGCCGAGGAGTCAATATGTTTTAAAACTTCCATATTCTTTCCTTTCTTAAATTCCACGGAACCAATCAATCGTTCTTTTGAGTCCGGTCTTCAAATCATATTGAGGTTCGAACCCTGTCACTTTTTTAAGTTTGGTGATATCCGGGCAGCGTCTTTTGGGATCACTTGACGCGTAGACCGCGTGAGGCGGATCGATATTTACCAATTCCACTGGATGAGGCATGAATTCCGCAACCAGTTCACCCAGTTCGCGCACAGAAATTTCTATCTCAGGATTGCCGACATTAAAAGATTCACCGTCCGCTTGGGAGAACAAAACCAGGAAGAAGGCTTCAATCGCGTCATTGATGTAACAAAAGGACCGGGTGTTTCTGCCGGCGCCATGGATAGGGAGAGGCTCACGGCGAAGGCCGTGTTCGATAAAATTGGGAAGTACCCGGTAATCATCAGGCCGGATGCCCGGCCCATACACATTAAACGGCCGTACAATTTTAACGGGGACGTTATAAATTCTCCAATAGTTGATGGAAAGCGTCTCACCGAAACGCTTCGATTCATCGTAACAGGCCCGGGGTCCCGTGATCGAAACATTGCCATTGTAGGTTTCCGGTGTCGGCACATGTTCATTGTCAGGATCGCCGTAAACTTCGCTTGAGCTTGCAAAAAGAATGCTTTTGACATGTTTCTTGTGTGCAAAATCCAACATGTTGCGTGTCCCTAGCGTGGCAACATCCATAGTCTCAATAGGGTATTTTGTGTAATACACCGGAGATGCAATCCCTGCCAGGTGAAGAATGTAATCAATGGGCTGATCCGTGCGAAAAGGCTCTACCACATTGTGGCGTGTAAAGTGAAGATGAGAATTGGATGAAATCGCAAGCTGTTCATAGCCGGTGACAAAGTTGTCGAGAAGAATGGCTGTGGCCTTACGGTTTAAAACCTTGTCATTCAGGTACTGGAGGAGGAGCGTGATATAGGTTCCTAGGAACCCGCCGGCGCCCGTGATGAGAAAACTCGCGCCCTCAAAGCTCGGATAATATTCTTCTAGTGATTTTGCGAGATTGGCAATGTCTTCTTGGACTATTTGGGATTGATAGCGACTGGTCATGCTGCTTTGATTTTTTTTTACAATTTTTTGGTCGTTCATAGGATTCAAAAAACCACCTGATTTTTAAACCTATCTACACGAGATAAAAAGGGTTACGTCGTTTTATATTACTTGAATAGACTGTGATTATAGTGATAATATGTCACAAAATAAAGCCCTAATACGGATGAACGCCCTTACCAAAAACTTCAATTATATCAAACCCACTCACCCCTTGAGTATCTCTGATGCATTTTCTGTCTTCCGCAATCCCGAGCCTTGGTCAAAACGCCCCATTTCTTTAATCAAACCTCCTATTGTGTTTTCAAAGAATTCCTACAGCACCCCACTCACCATGCCTCTGGGCCTGACCTACCTTGCCGCGGTCTTAGAAAAGGCGGGGTATCAGGTGAGGATCCTTGATTGCCCGGGGCTCGATCCTGACAGGATCACGCTCAGCCCCAGCGGGAGATTTAAGATTCAGGGCCTTGACGTCAAACAGTCTCTGGAACTAATCGATCCCGGTTCCGACATTATCGGTATCTCGATCATGTTTTCCCAAGAATGGCCTTTCATCTCCGATTACATCCGGAAAATTCGTCAAGAATTTCCCTGCGCAACCATCGTGGTCGGGGGAGAGCATGCAACCGCATTGCCGGAATATACGCTTAAGGATTGTAAAGAGATTGATTTCGTGATTTCAGGAGAAGGAGAAATGGCCTTTTTGGAATTTGTATACCGGCTCCGTTCCGGTGAATCTGCAAGGGGAGTGGGCGGAGTTTCTTATTTAGAAGACGGGATTTTTAAACAAACAGGTTTGTCCCCCCGGTCCGTCGACATTACAGAAATGCCGAGACCCGCATGGGATTTGATTAATTTAGAAAGTTATTTTCAACCGAACTTTACCATGGGCATCGGACACGGACGTAATATTGCAATGCTTGCCACGCGCGGTTGTCCTTATCAATGCACCTTTTGTTCCAATCCCACAATGTGGACCACCCGGTATGTGATGCGGCCTGTCAAAGATGTGGCGGATGAAATCCAAACTTATATCGAACGCTACAAAGTGAACAGCATTGATTTTTATGATTTGACCGCCATTGTTCGCCGGGGTTGGATTCTCGATTTCATCGCTGAACTGAAAAGACGGAATGTCCAGATTGCGTGGCAGCTTCCTTCAGGCACGCGTTCCGAGAGCCTGGATGAAGAAGTGATTCAAGGTCTTGCTAAGACCGGCTGCGAATTTTTGGTCTATGCCCCTGAGAGCGGCTCCCAACGAACGCTGGACCGAATTAAAAAACGTGTGGATTTGAACAATCTCACTCGCTCCATTGCGGCCGCCCTTCGTTACAACATTGTCGTCAAAGTTAATTTCATCATTGGATTTCCCTTTGAGACGCGAAAAGACATTCTTCAAACCCTTCTTTTTGTTTGGAGGCTGGCTTGGATGAAGGCGGACGATTGCAACATCTCGACCTTTTCGCCGTATCCGGGATCCGAACTTTTTCACGAACTGCGCAAAGAGAATGCGATCAAAGAGATTAACGATGTCTATTTTGAGGAACTGATGACCCAATTTGATTTTACGGTTCCAAAAACATTCTGCCGGAATGTAAAACCGCTGGAAATTCTTTTTTACCGTGTCATTGGCATGTCTGTTTTTTATATCCTCAGTTATCTTCGTAAGCCCAGCCGGCTTGTGAGACTCATGAAGGCCATGCTCCGCAAAGGACCTTTTCAGCCGCGGAGTTTGTTTGAGCAGCGCGTGTATGATTTTGTGGTCCGGCTCGGAAAAACGCCGGCGATGGCCGGTTAAGACCCACCCGAAATGAAAGCCGTCATTCTTGCAGGAGGATTTGGAACTCGGATTTCTGAGGAGACCGAGTCAACACCCAAACCGATGGTCATGATCGGTGGGAAGCCGATCCTTTGGCACATCATGAAGATCTATTCCTCTCACGGGATTCACGATTTCATCATCTGCTGCGGATACAAAGGCTATATCATCAAAGAATATTTCGCCAATTACTTTTTACATATGTCGGATGTCACATTTGACCTCTCCAAAAACAAAATGACCGTGCATCAAAATTTTGGCGAGCCTTGGCGAGTCACCTTGGTGGATACGGGGGAAGGCACCATGACAGGAGGCCGGCTCAAACGCGTGAAAGACTATGTGGGCCATCAAACTTTTTGCATGACTTATGGTGACGGTGTGAGCGACGTGAATATCAAAGAGGCCGTTGTGTTCCATAAAAAGAATAAATCACTGGCAACGGTAACGGCCGTTAGACCGCCCGGGAGATTTGGTTCCTTGAAGGTAAAAGACGCGTGGGTCACAAAGTTTGATGAAAAAATTCCCGGAGACGGCGCATGGATCAATGGAGGCTTTTTTGTATTGGAGCCCGGCGTTTTAAAATATATCGAGGACGATTCCGCGATCTGGGAGCACGACACCCTCAAAGTTTTATCTAAAAAAGGGAAATTAGCCGCCTTTGAACACGACGGTTTTTGGCAGGCCATGGATACTTTGCGGGATAAAAAAATGCTGGAAGAGCTTTGGAGTTCAGGAAAAGCGCCGTGGAAGGTTTGGAAGGAATGAGACTTTTTAACGATTATTTCCGCGGCAAAAAGATTTTGGTGACCGGCCACACCGGTTTTAAAGGCGCTTGGCTTTCTCTCTGGCTCGCTGAAATGGGTGCGGACGTCACAGGTTATTCACTCAAGCCCCCGAGCGAACCCAGTTTTTTTGAGCAAGCTCAACTCGCCCAGCGAATCCGCTCGATTGAAGGCGATGTTCGAAATTTTAGCCAGCTCTGCCAAGTGATGGACGAGACAAACCCAGAAATTGTTTTTCATTTAGCCGCGCAATCTCTTGTCCGGACTTCTTACGCCGAGCCTCTTGAAACTCTTTCTACCAATATCATGGGAACGGCGAATCTCTTGGAGGCAGTGAGACAAGACGGTTCTGTCAAAATCTGCCAAATTGTTACCTCTGATAAATGCTATGAAAATGACGGCTCGGGAAAACCTTACCAGGAAGAAGACCGGATGGGCGGTAAGGATCTTTATAGTGCCAGTAAAGGCTCGGCTGAATTAATCGCCCGCGCTTTTCGCCAGTCCTTTTTTGGAACAACAAAAACATCCTTAAGCTCTGTCCGCGCAGGCAATGTGATCGGAGGGGGAGACTGGAGTCTTGACCGTCTCATCCCCGATTGTATTCACGCACTCAAAAAATCCCAACCCATCCTTCTAAGAAATCCAAACTCAGTCCGGCCTTGGCAGTATGTTCTCGATGCCTTATCAGGGTATCTCATGCTTGCCCAACACCAGGCCGAAGGTTCTGCGGACTTTGCCAGCGCCTGGAATTTTGGTCCGGATACCTCAGAGGCACTCAATGTTTCCAACCTCGCTCAATCGGTCATTGGGTCCTGGGGGACAGGTTCGTGGATCGCTTCTGAAAATAACAAAAACCAAAGTGAACTCTATGAGGCGAAATTTCTGCAATTGGATTCTGCAAAGGCCAGAGTGAATTTAGGCTGGCGGCCCATTTTTTCTACGGCAGAAGCTGTGAACGAAACCGTGGCCTGGTATAAAGAGACCCAAAATTTGTCGCCTGATAAAATTTATGATTATTCGGTGAAACAATTACACGCCTATTTAACCTCCGCTCTACGCAAAGGATTGGCATGGACCAGACAAGACAAAGTACTGTACTAAACGCAGAGGTCCTTCGCCAGAAAATTTTGGAACTGGTGGAGGAATATGCCTTGCTCGCGCATCAAAGACCTGCTTTTGAAGCAGGGACAACACCGATTCCTGTCTCAGGAAGGGTGTATGGCCCCGAGGAACTCCAGTCTCTTGTTGACTCCTCGCTTGATTTTTGGCTTACTTCGGGGAGATTCAACGAGGCCTTTGAAAGCCGACTCGCGCAATATTTAGGTGTGAAATATGTTTCAACTGCAAACTCTGGATCCTCCGCCAATCTTCTCGCTGTTTCTGCGCTGACATCTCCAACGCTCGGCGAGCAGGCACTTAGGGCAGGCGATGAGGTGATCACGGCCGCGGCATCCTTTCCTACGACCGTCAATCCGATTCTTTTTTACGGTCTGGTCCCGGTTTTCGTGGATGTCGATATCCCAACCTACAATGTTTCCGCCAAGGCGATTGAAAAGGCCATCACCAAAAAAACGCGGGCAATTGTTTTGGCACACACGTTGGGAAACCCCTTTGAACTGGATGCAGTAATGAAGATAGCGGAGCGCCACAAGCTTTGGGTGATTGAAGATTGCTGCGATGCGCTCGGAAGCACCTTCAATGGAAAAAAAGTGGGGACCTTTGGTCATATCGCCACACTCAGTTTTTATCCCGCGCATCACATTACCATGGGCGAAGGCGGAGCGGTTTTTACCTCTAACCCCAAGCTCAAAAGAATGATCGAGTCGTTTCGGGATTGGGGGAGGGATTGCTACTGCGATCCCGGCAAAGACAACACTTGCGGAAAACGTTTTGATTGGCAGCTAGGGAAACTCCCGCAAGGTTATGATCACAAATACATTTATTCCCACGCCGGATTTAATTTAAAAATCACGGACATGCAGGCCGCGGTCGGGCTCGCCCAACTCGATCGGTTGGAAGGTTTCATTGCGAAGCGCAGACAAAATTTTAACTTTCTAAAATCTCGACTTAAAAATTTGGAAGATTTTTTGATCCTCCCGGAGGCTACACCCGGAAGTGATCCCGCGTGGTTCGGGTTTCCCATCACACTCCAGGAAAATATTCCCTTCGAGAGAAATCAACTGATGCGCTACCTTGATCAACACCGGGTGGCCACAAGGCTTTTATTCGCCGGCGACATCACGAAGCAGCCCTACTTTGCCGGAAGGAATTACCGCGTGGAGGGGGAGCTGAAAAATACAGACAGGATCATGAAGAAAACTTTTTGGCTTGGGGTTTACCCGGGCGTTACGGAAGAGATGCTGGAATACACAGCAAACACATTAGAAAAATTTGTGCGGGGATTCTCCAAATGAGCGGACAGAAATCGCTTGTTACCGGTGCCACGGGTTATGTGGGCTCTCAACTCGTTCAGAAATTGATCCGCGACGGTGGGGAAGTCAGCGTGATTGTAAGGAAAGGCTCTGACCGAAAAAAACTCCAGCCCTTTTCCGGGTCCCTAAAGCTTTTCGAACATGACGGTACCAGCCAGGCCCTGACGGAGATCCTGAAAAAGGCTCAGCCTGAAATTGTCTTTCATTTGGCAAGCCGCGTGCAAGTGGAGCATAAGACGGAGGATGTCCGGCCTCTCATCGAGTCCAATATTTTATTCGGCACCCAGCTCTTGGAAAGTATTGTGCAAAACGACGTACGGTTTTTTATCAATATTGGCTCTTATTGGCAGCACTATCAAGGACAGGGATATAATCCCGTTAATCTTTATGCAGCCACGAAGCAGGCATTTCAGGATTTGATCCATTTTTATAAGGAGGCTTACGGTCTCCATGCTGTGACGCTTAAGCTTTTTGATGTTTATGGGCCCGATGACCCAAGAAACAAAATTTTTCAGCAGTTGGAGCACGCCTGCCGTACAGGTAAGGAGCTGCCGGTTTCCGGCGGAGAACAATTATTGGATCTTGTTTATATAGACGATGTGATTGGGGCCATGGGTCATGCGGCTAAACTCTTAAAAGCCATGCCGGCTGCAAGCCTCCAAGATAGTTATGCGGTCAGTTCCTTAATGAGAACACCGCTTAAAGAAGTGGTGGCCCTGTATGAAAAAGTGACCGGAAAAACGGTCCCTGTTGTTTGGGGGGCCAGGCCCTACCAGAAGCGGGAAGTGATGGAGCCTTGGCAAGGGACTTCTTTGCCGGGCTGGGAACCGCAGACCCATCTTGAACTCGGGATTTCAAAAATGGCGGCCGCCGCCCTACCCGGGCAAGCTCAAAGCGCAATAAGATGAAACCCAGTAAAACTCTCATTTCCATTGTCGTGCCTGTGTTTAACGAAGCAGAAAACGTCCTGGCCCTTTATGAAGCGGTCAAAAAAGAACTGGAAAAAATCTCTAGTGAATTCGACTACGAATTTATTTTCACCGACAATCGAAGTACCGATTCAACGTTTGCGGCCCTCAGAGATCTTGCGCGTTCGGATCCGAGGGTGAGGGTGGTCAGGTTTTCTCGTAACTTCGGCTACCAGAAATCCATCTACACGGGATTTTGTCTTGCTCAAGGCAATTTGGCGATTGAAATTGATTGCGATCTCCAAGACCCGCCGGAACTCATTCGCGCCTTTATCGCCAAATGGAAGCAGGGTTATGAGGTGGTCTACGGCGTCAGAACCAAGCGAAAAGAAAATCCTTTCGTGAGTCTCGTAAGACAGAGTTTTTACAAATTCATCAACTTGCTTTCCGAGGATGAGCTGCCCCTTGATGCAGGGGATTTTCGCTTGGTCGACCGGAAAGTTCTTAACCAATTAAAACTTATCCATGATGCGAATCCTTATTTGCGCGGCGCCATCGCAAGTCTTGGATTTAATCAAGTCGGTGTACCCTATGAAAGAAATGAACGGAAAAAGGGGAGGACAAAATTTAATTTAAAGAGCATGACCTCTTTGGCGCTCGACGGGATTTTAAATCATTCCGTTGTTCCGTTACGCGTTGCAACGTTTACAGGGATGATTGTCTCGTTGGGTCTTATCCTTTATTTTTCCGGGCTATCATTTTTATCCGTCTTTTTCCATTTGGAATGGCCGCGCGGATTTGCCACGATGTCTGTCTTGATCCTTATTTCTATCAGCTTAAATGCCATCTTTTTGGGGATTATTGGCGAATACCTGGGTAGGATTTATCGTCAGATTAAAAAGTACCCAATCACGGTCATTGATCAAACGGTTAATCTCGCCCCTGATTTTGAAAAGGACAGTGGCATTGAAAAATTAAACCGATGGGTGAATCTATGATCGCCTGGGACGCATTCTTTACTTATATCTTTAAGCCCGCCGAAAACATCAAAGTCATAGTCCTACTGATTCTTTTAGCCGCCATCCTTTTACGCAGGACTCGGACACTTCGCGGCTTTTTCGACTACATCTACGGCGCTTCTTACACCAATGCCATTTTTGTGATTTTAACGCTGGCCTTCCTCCTCAGACTGGGCTGGGTGATGTGGTCGCCCCATGTGCCACCCGCCGCGATCACTGAAGATGCTTATATTTTGAGGCATGCCTCCGAACTCGCAAATGGCGATGGATTTATTTCTTTGGAAGGCCATTACACCGCCCGCAGACCGATTGGCTATCCCTTGTTTTTAGCAATTTTGATCAAATTGTTTGGTACTGATTTATTTGTTGCGGAGCTTTTCCAAGTGGGTTTCGGAGTCCTAGTGGTTTTTTGTCTCTACGTTTTAGGAACCCGGCTGGGTTCTCAAACGTTTGGGTTTCTTGCAGCTCTTCTTTACACTTTCTACCCCACGGCGGTCATGTCGACTAAAGTCATTATGGATGAGCATCTTTTTATCCTCCTATGGCTTTTGAGTATTATGTTTTTGATCGCAGATTATCAAGAACCCTCCTATAAAAAAGTTATCGTGGCGGCACTTTGTCTTGGGATGAGTGCTGTCTTCAGAACTTATTCTTTGATGACAGCACCTATTGCTTTTCTAGTATGGTTTCTTGTAAAAAGAGACTTCCTAAAAGGTGTTTATCGAGGGCTGATCTTAACGGCTCTTATGATTCTCTGCGCAGCGCCCTGGGCCATACGCAATTATTACCGGCTGGGAAGCCCCATTTTTTATACCTCTCTTTTGGGCGTCCATCTTTATTATGCGAATAATCCCACGAGCGATGTCCGTTTTCCGGTTAACCCTCCGCCTGAACAAGGAGGCGACGTGGACTTTTTGACGGCCAAGACAGAGCCTCAACGAGACAAAGCGGGCCAGCGGGCAGCCTTGCGCTGGATTGTTCAGCATCCCGATATTTTTATTCAAAAAGCGATCGGACGGATATGCTACATGCTGGGTTTTAACCGTGAAGGCTGGGTAGTGGAGGATAACTTCAAAACCGTGGAGTCCCAGTCTAAAATGCCTTCGCCCAAGCTCCGCAAAAATTTGGAGAAATGGGAACAATATTATTACGTTTTTGTTTTTATCTTTGCCTGTCTTGGAAGTTTCATCTATCTCGTGGATTTGAAGGAAACCGGAGATTCCCGGGGAATGAGCTACGTGGTGTTGACCGTTGCCTTTTATATCTTGATTACCGGGATCGGACTGAACCACCGGAAATACCGCTTTGTGATTGAATCGCTTCTTTGCCTCCTTGCGGCCTATGGATTATTAGGTGCGTTCTCGCTTAATTTAAGAGAACGGATGAGTTTAAGTTTCAAGAAGGCCTAACTTGCAATCAGGTTCCGAGTCTTTAGTCAGCTTCCTCATTCCTGTCTACAACGAGGAAAAAAACATCGGCAATGTCCTTCGCGATCTGCACGCAGTTTTAGCGGTGCATCCTGAATGGAAGAGTGAAGTCATCGTCATTGAAGACGGCAGCCGGGACAATACCAAAAATGCTACCCTAGAAGAGGTTAAGAAATACCCTGAAGTTCAGCTCATCTTACATCAAGCGAATCAAGGCTATACCATCTCCTTAAAAGACGGAATCCGTCAGGCACGCGGGAAATTTATTATGTATGTCGGAGCGGATGAAGAGTTTGATTGTTCCGAACTGCCTTCTTTTATAAAGTTACTTTTAAGCGAAGGCCCTGATAGGGCGGATGTTGTGCTGGGTGTTCGGTGGCAGCGCAATGCCTATAGGCTTTTTAGATTTTTTCTCTCCGTGATTTATATCTTTTTCCTGAACTTTCTTTTTAGGATGCGGATCAACGATTACAACTGGTCGCAGGCCTGGCCGCGGGAACTCCTGGAACGGGTACAACTTCGTTCAAAATCTCTTTTTGTTCTGCCTGAAATCATCATCCGCGCCAACGATTTGGGTTACAAGATTAAAGAAGTTCCTTCCAATCATCGGGGAAGGAGGACGGGTAAATCCTCAGTCAATATGAGGATCATGGGGCATGCGCTTTTTGAGAGCTTGAGTTTCTGGCGGTACCGGATTTCCCCAAATTATTCGCCCGCGCGGTAAACCCACTTTCATATGACTATTTATTTCTACGTTTATCCTTCAGCTTTTCAAAACCCCGGCGGCGGAGAAGTCCAGCTTCTGAAAACGAAAGAGGCTCTGGAAAAAAGGGGTCACGAGATCCGGCTCTATGACCCGTGGAAGGACCAGTTAAAAAAAGGGGATATTCTGCATGTCTTCGGCTCGGTGAAATATTGTTACGGACTGATGCGCACCGCTAAAGAAGTGGGCGTCAAAGTCGTTCTTTCCACGATCTGTTGGTTTGATTTAAAAAGCGCACTTCATACGTATCCGGATTTAAAACAGCGCAGCCTCAACCTCATCCGGCACGTTGCGAAGACCCTTTTTCCCTGGGCGCCCTCGCTTCGCCGGTCCATGATGGAGGTATCCGATTGTCTGCTTCCAAACTCCCAGGCCGAGGCAGAGCAGCTCATTCGTTATTTCAGGATGAGGCGCGAAAAAATCAAGGTCGTGCCCAATGGGGTGGACCTCCGTTACCAAAAAGCAGATCCCGCACCCTTTTGGGACCGGTACAAGATCAAAGATTTTTTCCTTTGTGTAGGAAGGATTGAGCCCAGGAAAAACCAGCTCGCTCTCATTCGCGCACACCAAGGACTCGAACGTCCGCTTGTTGTCATAGGAGAGGCCGTTTCCCGTTACCGGGAATATGAAAACACCTGTCGGAGAGAGGCTGCCAAAAATGTTCATTTTTTGGGCGCGCTTCCGATGGATTCAGAATTGTTACGCTCCGCTTATGCGGCCTGCGATACCTTTGTGCTTCCGAGTTGGTTTGAAACACCCGGGCTTGCTGCGCTGGAAGCGGGACTCGCCGGGGCCAAGCTGGTGATCACTGAAGGCGGCTCGACCGAAGAATATTTTACGAGTCACGCTGCCTATGTAGATCCCAGCCGGATTTCGGACATTCGGGGAAAAATGGAAGAGTCGGGCCGCATCACGAAAAACAGCCGGCTTCAAAAACATATTCATGAAAATTTCTTATGGGAAAAGGCAGGAGAAAAAGTGGCCCAGTGCTACGCCGAACTCACATGAGGCCCCGCATTTTAATTTTTTTTGGGACAAGGCCCGAGGCCTTAAAACTCGCACCCGTGATACGGGCCTTAAAAGGGGAGCCTTCTTTTGATTTAAAAACCGTTCTCACCGCACAGCACCGCCAGATGATCGATCAGGTGTTAAAACTTTTTCGGATTAAAGCGAACATGGATTTAAATCTCATGACAAAAAATCAGACCTTGGCATCTTTATCCAAAAAACTTCTGGCCAGGCTCACGGATGTTTTCCAAAAATTAAAACCGGACCTCGTCATGGTGCAAGGGGACACGACCACGGCCTTGATGGTCTCACTCGCTGCTTTTTACGAGAAAATTCCTATGGCACATATTGAGGCAGGCCTCAGAAGTTGGAATAAATATCATCCCTTTCCCGAAGAAATCAATCGGCGCCTCATCAGCCACTTGGCGGATTATCATTTTGCGCCAACTGCAGGCGCCAAAGAAAACCTCCTGAGTGAAGGTGTAGGGGCAGATCAAATTAGGGTGACCGGCAACACGATTATTGACAGCCTGTTATGGATGACGAAAAATTTAAAGTCATCTTACCCCCGGTTTAAAGGAATTGATTTCTCTAAAAAAATGATTCTACTCACGGCGCACCGCCGGGAAAGTATCGGGACACCGCTTGTTGAAATCACAAAAGCGGTCAAAAAACTTGTCGCAAAATTCTCCGACATTGAAGTTGTCTATCCGGTTCATCTCAATCCGGGCGTTCAGAAGATCGTTCAAAGCAATTTTTCCGGCGTCGGAAGAATTCATTTGCTGGCACCTCTTTCTTACGACGAGACAGTCTATTTGATGAATCGGTCCTATCTTATTCTTACGGATTCCGGAGGGATCCAGGAAGAAGCGCCCGCGCTGGGAAAACCTGTCCTGGTATTGCGAGAGGTTTCGGAGCGGCCCGAAGGCATCAAGGCAGGGGCCTTAAAAGTGGTGGGCACGGATTCCAGATCTATTTTCCGAGAAGCGAGTAAACTTCTCACCTCCAAAGCCTCCTACCGGAAGATGGCGCGCGTGAGAAATGTGTATGGCGACGGAAAGGCTGCGCCCAGAATCGTAAAGCAATTGAAAGCGTGGTTAAAGAAATAGATTGTTAAGCGTTCGCATCGTCATCTTAAATTATAACGGCCAGGAAATCCTGCCCAAATGCCTGCCAAGTTTGGTGGATGCTGCAAAAAAGGCCTCTTATCCCACGAAGGTAAGCATTCTCGACAACCGGAGCCCTGACCAAAGTGCGGAATGGGCAAAAAAAGAATTTCCGGAGATTGACGTAACGGTTGCGCCCAAAAATCTTTTTCTCGTGTCTTTTAATGGTTATCTTAAACAAATCCCGGAAGATATCGTGATCCTTTTAAACAACGATATCCGGGTGAATCCTCATTTCATCGACCCGCTCATAAAGCCATTCGAAAAAAATCCTGACTTATTTATGGCGTGTCCCCAAACCTTAAGTTTTGACGGAAGCCGGTACGAAGGGGGGAGGACCCGGGCGAGGATTCGCTGGGGACTTTTTTGGTCGAGCGCTATTTTTCCCGGTTACAAATCCCTCACCCAAAAGCCCGGAAACACATTTGCTTCCGGATTCGGCGCCTTCGACCGGAAAAAATTCATGGCCCTAGGAGGTTATGATGATCTTTATCTCCCGGGAATCTTAGAAGATGCGGACTTGGGGTTCCGTGCCTGGCAGCAAGGGTTTGTTTCCTTGTATATCCCGGACAGCAAAGTTTTTCATTGGGGGCAAGCCAGCTTCAAAAAGGCTTTTGGCAGAAAGGGGATTCAGACACTTGCCCATCGGAATACTTTTCTTTTCATGTGGAAAAATCTTTCTGATGCCACGCTTTGGCTGGAGCATCTTCTTTTATTAATTCCCAGACTCTTTTTTTCGATTTTCACAGGCAAGATAGAACCCGTCGCTGGTTTTTTTCAAGCGTTACCGCGATTACCCAAGGCTTTAAAGAAAAGAAAGATTCTTGCCAAAAGGTCGCGCTCCGACCGGGAACTTTTCAATCTGGCAAGTGACCGCCCCAGCGTCCGCCGTTATCTTTTTAAAAAAAGGTGGAGGCGTTTTGCCGCGGGCCTTTTTGATTTTTTCGGAAGCCTTCTTTCAACTTCCAAAAAAATAGAAAATCCTGATGAAATAAAAAGAATTCTGGTCGTACGAGTTGATTCGATGGGGGACGGGGTATTGACCTTGCCGGCCATTGGAGCTCTTCACCGGCGTTTTCCAAATGTCCAAATTGATTTCCTGGTAAGTCCCAATGTCGAGCCCTTGTTTTCACTTTATTTCCCAACTTCCAAAATCTTTCTTATGAAGGAACTCAACTGGAAGGAATGCCGCGCGCTCGCCAGGCAAATAAAAGAATTGCATTATGATCTCGCTGTGGACTTTCGCGGGGATATGCGGACCCTCTTTCTCATGCGGTTTGCCCAAATTCCTCACCGGTGGGGAAGAACGGGAACGGGCGGAGGGTTTCTGCTCACCAAAAAAGACGACCGTTATGCGGGTCATGAGGCGTTAAAAAATATTCATCTTGTCCAAAATGGATCGTTGGATAAAGCGGAATTTCCACCGCTTCCTCATGTTTCAAAAGCATTCCTAAAAGCGAGCGAATGGCTTAAAGCCGCGGGCGGCAAGAAAAAGATCGTCATCCATATGGGCGCGGGCTATCCCTCTAAAAGATGGCGTGCTGCTAATTTCGCGGAGCTTGCAAAGCGGATTTTAGACCGGAAGCTCGGCGTGCCTCTATTGATTGGCAGCGTTGAAGAAAAAAAACTAGTCGAACCGCATCAGCAATCTCTTTCCGGCGTAATGAATCTTATAGGCTGCACCTCTTTGACTGAACTGATGGGCCTTTTGAAAGAGGCGGACCTCTTCATTGGTAATGACTCAGGCCCGGCTCATCTCGCATCAGCCTTGGGATGCAAGCAGGTTGTCATTTTCAGCGGCACCAATGATTTCCGCCAGTGGGCGCCCTGGTCTTCTTTCTCAAGAATCGTCAATCATCCTGTGCCTTGCTCACCCTGTGAAGAAAAAATCTGTCCACTGAGCCGGCAAATTTGCCTTGAAGAAATTTCTGTCGAAGACGTGATGCTAGAGGTAGAGGCGGCGCTTCATGATTGATGTCATAGTAGACGCCCGCATGATCCGTCACACGGGGATCGGCACTTACCTTCGGGGGATTCTAGGAGAATATCCCCGTCACAGTTTTATGAAAAAACGGAAATTGGGTCTGGCGCTTGATCCTGCCATTTCAAAAGAGATTGAGGGTTTTGAAAATAAAATCGATTTTCATTCGCCCATCTATTCCATCCAGGAGCAGCTTGAATATCCGCTTCGTTTAAAGGGGTGCCTTCTTTGGCATGCTCCTCATTACAATATCCCCTTAATCAAAAGCTCTGCCAAGCTCGTGGTCACCCTTCACGATTTGATCCCTTGGATTTTCAAAAAAGAATTTTATTCCACCCTTCAGGCCGGTTACGCCCATTTTTTCTTTTCAAGAGCGGTCAAACAGGCGGACAAGATCATTGCAGTCTCTGAACACACGAAAAACGATTTGATCACGCATTTCGGCGCTAGGCCTGAAAAAATCAAGGTCATCTATGAAGGGGTGTCTCCCCATTTCTTTGAGGCGATGGGGCGCGATATGAAACGAACCGTGCAGACAAAGTACGGCCTGCCTGAAAACTATTTTCTCTATGTGGGACTTTTGAAGCCTCATAAAAATATAGATCGCTTGATCCGTGGTTTTAAAAACCTGCGCACTGAGCAAAGAATAAAAACAGCGCTTGTGATTGTTGGCAAGAAAGACAAAAACTATCCTCAGGGATTAGAGTCCGTTCGCGATTTAAAAACAGGGGAGGACATTTTTTACATTCCTTCTGTCGCTTCAGAAGAAGAACTGAGATGTCTTTACGCCTCCGCTAAGGCGCTCATTCACCCTTCCCTCTATGAAGGCTTCGGCCTGACCTGCCTTGAGGCCATGGCCTCCGGCACGCCCGTAGCTGTTTCACGCATCGCATCGCTTCCTGAAGTCGTGGGCGAGGCGGGTCACTTTTTTGATCCTCATTCCGATACTTCCCTTGCTGAAGCTCTTGTCACGATGGAGGAAAATGACGGCCTGCGAAGGGATCTTTCAGAAAAGGGAAAGCTCCGCGCCCGGCAATTTCGCTGGCAGAAGGCGGCGGAGGAGACAATCAAAATTTATCAGGAAGTCTTAGAGGCTAGGTCATGAGAGTGGCGCTTGTTCACGACTGGCTGATTCATATGAGAGGCGGCGAAAAAGTCTTGGAATCTTTTGCTGAAATCTTTCCTGACGCCGCGATCTATACGCTTTTCTCCAATCCCAAAAAATTATCGCCATCGTTACAGCGCATGAAGATCAAAAACTCTTTCCTTCATTTTTTACCGGGTATCCGGGCGTATTACCCCTGGCTTTTGCCTTTACTTCCCTTCGCGATAAAAACACTCCGGATTGAAAACGCAGATGCCGTACTCTCGTCAAGCCACTGTGTCGCCAAAGGCATAAAAATTCCAAAGGGTGCGATTCATATTTGTTATTGTCATACACCGATGCGCTACCTTTGGGGATTTGAAAAAGATTACTTCGGGAAATTTCCTCTTTGGTTTCGCTCCCTCTTAGAACCTATTTTTGCCGTTCTGCGCAGATGGGACGTAGAGACGAGTGAACAAGTCAATGAATTCCTATGCAATTCAGAGAATGTCAGGACCCGGATCCGAAATATTTATGACCGCGACGCAACCGTAATTCATCCGCCGGTTGATTCTAATTTTTTTATCCCCAATGCAATGAAAAGGAAAGATCATTATTTGGTGGTCTCCGCATTGACACCTTATAAACGCGTGGATTTAGTCATTGAGGCATTCAATGGCTGGGACCGCCGGCTTTTCATCGCAGGTGAGGGGCCGTCAGCCAAGGCATGCCGCGCGCTTGCAAAGGGTTCGAATATCCGGTTTGCCGGAAAAGTATCCGATGAAAATTTAAAAGAGCTTTATACCGATGCCCGAGCACTTATCTTTCCCCAAGATGAAGATTTTGGGATTGTCCCCCTCGAGGCGCAGGCCTGTGGGACTCCTGTCATAGCCTTCGGCCGGGGAGGGGTGCTAGAAACGGTAAAGGACGGGGTATTTTTTTATGAACAAACGCCCCAGGCTATCCGCCAGGCCGTCACAAGTTTTGAGGAAAAGTATTTTGACCCTGATGCTTTGCGTGCTCAGGCGGTCCTGTTTGACAAAGAGACTTTTAAAAATAAGATGAGACAATCCTTAGACTATGTTATCCGGTAAAAAACGCTCCCTTCAGGCATTCTTATATTTTTCGGGCGATATCGCCGCCATCTTTCTAAGCTATTTTATTGCTTACTGGCTGCGGTTTTCAGAGATTGTGATCGCGGCGCCCCGCGGCATCCCGCCCATAGAGGAATATTTAAGAGCCCTGCCGGTGGCGCTCCTCGTATACTTGTGGGTGTTTCATTCTTACGGTCTTTATCAATTCGGTCGTCACATTCGGAGAGTCGAAGAAATTTTTAAGGTCTTAAAAGGTGTGGGCCTGGGAAGTTTGATTCTCATGGCGCTTACCTTCTTTTACCGCGAATTTTCCTATTCGCGATTATTTTTGGTCTTCTTAGGAATCTCTGCCTCCGTCATGGTGAGCCTTTTTAGGTACGCAACCATCCAATGGATGTATCACTTAAACCGTCAGTCAAAGGATGCTTACCGTGTTTTAATTGTGGGTGCTAATCGGAACGCGCGGAATCTGATTGAGTGGGCAAAACACAATCCGCATTTTGGACACCATGTGGAAGGGGTATTTGCCCAAGAACCGGAACTAATAGGAAAGCACTTGGACGGCGTACCTATTATAGGAACCTTGGATCAGTGCGACCAATTGATAAAAAAGATTCGCCCCGATGAAGTGATTGTGGCGGACTCAACGCTTCCCAAGGAAAAGATCGCCGATCTTCTGCTTCGCTGTGAGGATGGGCTTGTCTCTTTTAAAGTCGCCGCGGATCTTTACGGTATTGTGACTCACAACTTAGATGTGGAGTACATTGCGACCGTGCCGCTGTTGGGGCTTCGATCTTTACCTTTGGATGATCCGTGGAACCGGACCATGAAAAGGTTATTTGATTTTTCAGTCGCGAGTTTTTTATTCATTGTATTGACTCCTGTTTGGATCCTCGCGAGTCTTTCCGTAAAGCTATCAGACGGAAAAGAAATTTTTTACCGCCAGGAACGGGTGGGACAAGATGGAAAAAGTTTTAGACTTTATAAATTCAGGACCATGCGCCCTAACGCAGAGGTCCAGTCCGGGCCCGTATGGGCACAAAAAGGGGATGACCGGTGCACGGCGGCGGGCAAGATTTTGCGTGGTTTTAATCTGGATGAATTGCCGCAGCTTTGGAATGTCTTAAAAGGAGATATGAGCTTAGTCGGTCCCCGGCCTGAGCGGCCCCATTTTGTAAATCAATTCAGGGATGAGATCCCCCGGTACATGGCAAGACATAAAATCAAATCAGGAATTACCGGCTGGGCTCAAGTGAACGGCCTTAGGGGAAATACTTCTTTACAGGAGCGTATCAAATATGATCTCTATTACGCTGAGAATTGGTCACTCCTTTTTGACCTGGAAATTTTATTTATGACACTCTTCGCCTTCAAAAATGCCTACTAAAGATACCGAAAAAACACCGCTTTCTGTGGTCATCATCGCTAAAAACGAAGAGAAGCGTCTTGGCGACTGCATCCAGAGTGTCGCTTGGGCCAAGGAAGTGATTGTGATTGACGATGACAGTACGGATAAAACGGTCGAACTGGCGCAGGGCCTCGGCGCCAAAGTTATTCGGCGGACCATGGATATCGAAGGCCGCCAACGGAATTTTAGCTTCGACCAAGCCACCCAGCCTTGGATTTTAACGATCGATGCGGATGAACGCGTCACGCCGGAACTTGGCGAGGAGATTGCCCGAGAGACAGCGAAGTATGTCGCTGATGAAACCGTCACGGGTTTTGCCATCCCCATTAAGACTTTTATCGGAACACGCTGGATCAAAGGGGCCGGATATTATCCCGCAAGAAAAACGCGGCTCTTCAAAAAGGGGAGATTCCGTTATGAGGAGGCCCGGGTCCATCCGCGCGCGCTCTACGAAGGAAAAATCCTGGAACTGAATGGCGACATCCTTCATTACTCCTGTGAAAACTTGGGACAGTTCATTTCAAAATTTAACCGCGAGACGGGCCTTGAAGCGGAGAAATGGATCCTTGATAAGAGAAAGGTGAGTCTGGCCAAGGCCCTGAGAAAAACCTTTGACCGGTTCCTCAAAAACTATTTTTTAAAAGGAGGAATGCGAGACGGCCTGATGGGCTATGTCATGAGCTTTTTTCACGGCCTTTATCAGCTCATTTCCTACGCCAAATACCGGGAGATGAAAAACGCGCGCGTCATTTTTGTGGACCGTGACGGTGTCATCAATGAAGACCTATTTAATTACGTGAAGGATTGGAAGGATTTTCGTTTTAACCCAGGCGTGCTGGAGGGCTTGAAGCGGCTCCATGATGAGCGTTACAAGATCGTTTTGATTTCCAATCAAGCGGGGGTAGGGGACGGACATTTTACCGAAGACCTTCATTGGAAAATCCACCAAAAAATGCTGGAGGCGTTCGAGACAAGCGGCGTTCAGCTCCATGGAGCCTTTTATTGTCTTCATGGTAAAAACACGGGCTGTGATTGCCGCAAACCAAAATCCGGGCTTTTCCGGAAAGCGAATCAAAACGGAATCGTCTTTGATAAATCACGAACCTTTTTCTTGGGCGACAAGGCAAGTGACATCGAGTCGGGAAAAAATTTCGGGCTTCGGACTATTTTAATCCGCACCGGGTATGGGCGCGAACACGAATCCTTATGTACGGGCGACCTAAAGCCAGATTTCATCGCTGATGATTTCAGACAGGCGGTTGAACGGGTGCTATGCGGATAGCCATTTTTCACGCCTCGGCCGGTCACGGACACCAGAAGGTGGCGGAGGCGATCCGGGAAGGCCTTCTTGATTCGGGCATTAGGGACTCGGAAATTATTCTCAAAGATGTTTTAGATGACACCCCCGCATGGTTTAAAACAATTTACACCTCTCTTTACTTTAATTCCGTGAAACACACGCCCCGGCTTTGGGGTGCAAGCTACGATCTTGCAGATCACCCCTCGCTTTATCAAAATGTAGTAAGGCATCTCAGGCGTTTCCTAAACTATCTCATCACCCAACGTTTTGTTGATTTCGTCAGGCAAGAAAAACCGGAAGCCGTCGTCTGTACCCATTTTTTATCCCCGGAGGTCATTGGCCGGCTTAAACAAAAAGGATTCCTTCATTCATTTCTCTTGACCGTGATCACGGATTTTATTCCGCATACGTTTTGGGCCAACCCCGGGACGGATCACTACTGGGTCATGAGCGATGAAGGAAAAGAGAATTTAGTCCGGCGCGGTATTGCGCCTGAAAAAATCACCGCAGGGGGAATCCCCGTCGCGTTTCGTTTCAGGCCTACCGGACAAAAAAAGGAAATCAGAAAAAAAGAAGGGCTCGATCCCAGCCGTTTTACGATTTTAATGACGGGCGGCAGTTTTGGTCTCGGTCCTTACAAAGAGGTTCTTGAGGAAATGCAAGAATTCTCGGATAAAATTCAGGTGATAGTCGTCTCGGGCCGGAATGAAGAATTACGCCGGACCTTAGAAAGCCTCAAGACCGGATTTCCTCTTAAGATTTACGGGTTTGTATCTCATATGGATGAACTCATGGAGGCAAGCGATCTCATGATTGCTAAACCCGGAGGGGCGACCACTTCCGAGAGTCTGGCCAAAGGTATTCCTATGATTGTGCTGGAACCCATCCCGGGCCAAGAGGCGGGGAATGCGCGATTACTTAAAGAAAGAAACGCAGCCTTTTTTTTGGGGCAGCCCCGTGATGTCCGGACGATTCTCAAAGGGATATTTGATTATCCCAAAGTCCTCGATGAAAAAAAACAAAGCATCGAAAAACTAGGCAAACCGGAAGCGGCTGTGCGGCTCGCGCAATTTTTATTATCTAAAATCCGAAAAGGAATTTCGTAATCATGTCTTCTAAAACTTTTCTTGAAATGCTCAAGGCCTCAGGCGTCAAAGAGCTTTACCTGGATATTCCCAAACAGGAAAAAACGCCCATCCCAACCGGTGAAAATAAAGGGCTCTCAGAACTCAAAAAAATTGTTCTCCCCTGCACCCAGTGCAGTGAACTTGCCGGGACCCGCAAGTCAGTGGTGTTTGGATCGGGGAATCCGCATGCGGATCTTCTCTTTGTGGGTGAGGCGCCGGGAGCGGAAGAAGACATTCAAGGCCTTCCTTTTGTAGGACGCGCCGGCCAACTGCTTACCAAAATGATTGAGGCAATCCAGTTATCAAGAGATCAGGTCTTTATCGCCAATGTTCTAAAATGCCGGCCCCCGGGCAACCGGCCGCCTCAGCCGCAGGAAATCGAAAATTGCGAACCTTTTCTTAAACAGCAGATTGCCTTAATCCAACCCAAACTGATTTGTGCACTCGGTACTTTTGCAGCCCAAACCCTATTAAAAATGACCACGCCCATCTCGGCCCTTCGGGGAAGGACGCATCAATATGAAGGCATCCCTGTGATCTGTACCTTTCATCCGTCCTATCTCTTGCGAAGCCCTTCCGAAAAAAAACGGGCGTGGGAAGATTTGAAAAAAGTTCGCTCACTTTTAAATGAATTAACGAGTAAGTCATGACGCAAACCTTGAAATTGGATTTTGAACAACCTGAACCCAAAGACATCTTAGCGCCTTTATGCGTACAAGTCGCTGTTCCTCTTCCTATTGAAAATACCTTTACCTACGCGCTGAAGCCTGATCAAGCGTCCCGCGCAAAAGTGGGTATGCGGGTGCGAATTCCCTTCAAAAATAGAGAAACGTTCGGCTTTATCGTAGGCTTTCAGGAATATAACTCCGGCCAAAAATTAAAAGAGGTTCTGGAAATCCCCGATGAAGAACCTGTTCTGACGGAGCGCACCCTTCAGCTGACGCGTTGGTTGGCGAATTATTATTTTTCAAGTTGGGGAGAGGCGATCGAGACCGCAGTCCCTCATTGGGTAAAAAAGGGGAAACGAATCCGCCCTGAGGAGAAGGACGAACCCGCGCCGTCACTTCCTAAGGCCCCGCCCTTAAAACTTACAGCAGAACAAGAAAAGGCATGGATCCAAATTTCGGCAAGCTTAAAGGAAGAAAACCCGCGGCCCATTCTTCTGTACGGTGTGACAGGAAGCGGAAAGACCGAGCTTTATATCCGGGCCGTAAAAGAGGTTCTCAAAGAAGGCAAAGGAGCCATTGTTTTGGTACCCGAGATTGCCCTCACAGAACAAATCCGAAGATTTTTTTATCAGCATTTGGGAAATGAACTAGAAATCATACACAGCAAACTCTCAGACGGCGAACGCTACCTTGCCTGGAAGAGAATTGAATCCGGAAAAAAACGCGTACTCCTGGGTCCTCGCTCCGCCATTTTTGCTCCGCTTCCGAGACTGGGCCTCATCTTAATAGATGAAGAACACGAAGGCTCCTACAAACAGGATCAGGTTCCGCGGTACCACGCGCGGGAAGTTGCACTCTGGCTTGCGCGGAAAGAAAGGGCGCAGCTTATTCTAGGAAGTGCCACGCCATCGCTTGAATCAAACTTTGCGGCCTCCCAAGGAAATTTTCAGCGGATTGATCTCACCAAACGGGTCGAAGACAAAAAATTGCCTGAAGTCAGGCTGATCGATCTCCGTCATGAAATGGATATCCAAAGACGCACGGTGATTCTATCGAGAGCGCTTATTCATGAAATTGAGATAAATCTGAAGGCCAAAGAAGGAACGCTTCTTCTTTTAAACCGTAGGGGATTTAGTACGCATGTCCAGTGCCCCGGATGCGGTGAGGTCGCCAGCTGCAAATCCTGCGAGGTGTCGCTTACGTTTCACCAGGAAGAAAATATCCTTTTATGCCACTACTGCAATTACCGTGCTCCCATTTCGACACAGTGTGCGAAATGTGCCAAACCGATTTTACGTTTTACAGGTTTCGGTACGGAAAAAGTGGAGAGCGAATTGGGGAAACTTTTCCCCCAGGCAAAAATTGCGAGAATTGATTCGGACTCCATCCGAAAAAAGGGGAGTCATGAAAAAATCATTCAGGATTTCCGTGACAAGAAATCGGATATCCTGGTGGGTACTCAAATGATCGCCAAGGGTTTTGATTTCCCGCATGTGACGCTCGTGGGAGTGGTGTTGGCTGACGTAGCTCTGATGCTTCCTGACTTTCGTTCCGGTGAGAGGACTTTCCAATTACTGACACAAGTAGCGGGCAGGGCGGGGCGGGGAGAAAAACCGGGGCGGGTCATCATTCAAACTTTTTCGCCTGAACATCCCAGCATTGTTTCGGCGAAGGCCCATGACTATCTTGGTTTCTACAGCCAAGAATTAGAAAAAAGAGTAGAACACGGCTATCCGCCCGCGCAAAGCCTCATCAACATATTGATCCGGTCTAAAGTTGAAAAGAAAGCTTATCTTTTTGCCCGCCAAATCCGCCACGACCTGGCGAATAAAATTCAAAAACTCATGATTGAAACAGGCGAGGGCCCGATTGAAATCCTCGGGCCCGCACCTCTTCCTTTTTACCGGCTGCGCGGCCATTACCGCTGGCATGTCCTTCTTAAAGCAAAAGAGATAGGCCTGGCCCAAGACGTCATCCGGCAAGTTTTATCCAAGCTCAAACGTGCATCAGGAGTTGCGATGCAGGTCGATGTTAACCCATTAAACATTCTTTAAGTTAATGTTATAATCTCGGCACAAGATAAAGTCATGGCGCTTTTAAAAGTAAAAACCTATCCCGATCCGATCTTAAAAAAAGTGGCGGAGCCTTTAACGAATTTCGGCCTCCAAGAACAAAAAATCTTCGATGACATGATCGAAACCATGTACGTCGAAGAGGGCGTGGGGATCGCGGCACCGCAGGTAGGGATCTCGAAGAGGATTTTGGTCGCCTCACCCACAATGACCCCCGGAGAAGAGTACGTCTTTGTGAATCCCGAGATCCTAGATTCACAAGGAAAACAGGTGAGCTTAGAAGGTTGCCTTAGCCTTCCCAAGATTTCCGGAGAAGTGCCGCGGGCAAAGATTGTTCGTTTTAAAGCGCTCGACCGGCAGGGCAAACCCCTTGAAATGACTGTCAAAGATTTTTTTGCCAGGATCATCCAGCATGAAATGGATCACCTCAATGGAATTCTTTTGATTGACCGGCTAGATTTTGACAAACGACAAGAGCTCCTTGCCGCCTATCAACGTCTCTAAACGCTTCCGAATCATTTTTTTTGGTTCTTCGGATTTTTCAATGACGCCCTTTGCGAGGGTTTTGGAATCCTCCGATGAAGTCACCGCCGTCATTACGACTCCCGACAGGGCACAGGGCCGCGGCCTCCAAGTTCAATCCAATCCTGTGAAGGACTTGGCCGAAAAAAAGGGGATTCGTGTTTTTGCACCGGAATCCCTTAAAACCGGCGAGGCCGAACAAGAAATCAAAAATCTTTCTCCTGATGTTTTTGTCGTTGCCTCTTACGGTAAATTGATTCCTGAAAGTTGGCTCAAGATTCCCTCCAAGGCAGCCTTCAATGTCCATCCCTCGCTCCTTCCCAAACACCGGGGAGCGGCGCCCATCACTTGGCAGATCCTCAATGGAGATAAAGAGGCGGGTGTGAGCATTGCAGAAGTGATCAAAGAATTGGACGCGGGCGATGTCTTTGAGCAAATCGAAATCCCCATGCCGGATAAAGCCACGACGGAATCGTTACAAAATTTACTTTCAGATCTGGGCGCAAAAGCCCTTCTGACCTGCCTGGATAAACTTCGCGAAGGAAAACTCGAGAGAAGTCCCCAAGGGTCAGAATCAACGTATGCCCGAAAACTCACCAAGGAGGATGGATTTTTAAATTTGGCGGAGGATGCCCAGCATTTGGAACGCAAGATCAGAGGTCTTCATCCCTGGCCAGGGACATTCATGGGTTATAAAGACAAGCCCCTCCGTATCGTGGAGGCCCTTTGCGATTCCGCCTCTCAAAATGGCGAGATCGGCGAGATGATGGGAATGGGTATGGCGGGGGCTTTAAGCATTCAAACAGGTAAAGGCACACTTCAACTTTTAAAGGTACAGCTTCCCGGGCGGCGGATCATTTCTGCCAAAGAATTTGCCAACGGCGAGCGTCTTAAACCGGGGTTTGTTTTTTCATCTCTTCAATGAAAATTCTCCACCTCACGACTCACCTCAACCGGGGCGGGATCTCTAAATACATTCAGTCGGTAAGCGAAGGCCTGCATGCTAAGGGACATGAAACTTTTGTCGCCTCCTCCGGCGGAGAAATGGAGAAGGAATTTCAGAATTCGGGGGTTCACGTGAAAAACTTTGATATCAAAACCAAAAGTGAGCTGAGTCCCAAAATCTATTTTGCTCTCATCCCGCTCATTCAATGGATTAAAAAAGAAAAAATTGATTTGCTTCATGCGCATACCCGCATCACGCAAGTGATGGCCTTTTGGATCAACCGCTTCACGGGCAAACCCTTTGTGACCACGGCGCACGGCTTTTATAAAAGGCGCCTCGGCAGAAAAATTCTTCCCGCATGGGGTTCCTGGGCGATCGCTATCAGCGACGCGGTAGGAACGGATTTGCAAGATCTTCATTTGGTGCCCAACGAAAAAATCAGGGTGATCTATAACGGAATTGATCTCGAGGGACTGCATGAGCATTTCGAACTTCACGACCCTCAACAGGTGAGGAGTGATTACGGATTCGGTCTTGATTCTAATGTCGTGGGGGTCACGGCAAGACTTGTGCAGGATAAGGGCCATGAGTATTTGATTCGTGCCGTAAAAAGTTTGGAAAATAAAGTCAAAAACTTAAAACTCCTCATTGTGGGCGACGGGCGTTACCGGAAAACACTGGAAAAACTTGTCCGTGAACTTCAAGTAGCCGACCGGGTCCATTTTACGGGTAATGTGGAAGATGTTTCCCGGCCTTTAGCAGCAATGGATGTGTTTGTTTTGCCTGCCGTTTGGCGCGAAGGTTTTGGTCTGAGTATCGCCGAGGCTATGACTTGCAAAAAGCCGGTGATTGTCACTAACATTTGGGCGCTCAATACGCTCATTCAAGATAGAGAAAATGGGGTCCTTGTGGAACCCCGCAATGTCCCCGAATTGGCGGATGCGATCCGGTTTATGATCGAAAACCAGGAATTCCGTGAGCGAATAGGAAAGTCCGGCCAGCAAACCGCCCAAGACCGCTTCTCACTGGACCGGATGGTTCTAGAATTAGAAGACGTTTACGAAGAGACCCTTTCCGAAGTACAATAGCGCTCATGGCCGTCATCCTAATCGTCGATGATGAAGCGGGGATCGTAGAAGAGGTGAAGGCGTTTTTTGAAGATGAAGGTCACCGGGTCTATACCGCGGACACCGGCGAAGATGGAATTCAGTTTGTGGAGAAGCTCAAACCCGATGTCATTTTAATCGATATCAAGCTGCCGGACATCTCGGGCCTGCGGGTCTTAGAGGCATCTAAGAAGTCCTCTCCGAAGACAAAAACGATCGTGATTACCGGTTATGTAGATCAGGGGATCATCGATGAGGCGGCAAAGCTCGGCCGCGACGCCTTTTTACAGAAGCCTTTTAACTTCGAAGTGCTTCAAGGAGAAATCAGAAAGCTTTTAGGGGTTGCTTTTTAGTACCTCGACTCGATTGATTTAAGGGGTATGCTCGGTACTATTTCTTGACAGTGTTTTATCAATTCTTATAATGGCCAGTTTTCCAAACAGGAGGATCTAGAAATGACAGTGCGTGTTGGCATTAATGGATTTGGACGCATCGGCAGGATGGTTTATCGTGCGGGGTTTAAAAATCCTGCGCTTGAATTTGTAGCAGTCAACGATCTTCCTGTTCCCACCCAGCAGTTAGCCCATCTTCTTAAATACGATTCCACTTTTGGTCCCCTCGACGCGGATGTCAAATCCAAAGAAGGCGCTCTAGTGGTCAATGGTAAAGAATTAAAAGTTCTCACTCATAAAAATCCTGCTGAAATTCCGTGGGGCCAGCTCGGGGTTGATATTGTGATTGAATCCACCGGCATTTTTACGGATGCGGAAAAGGCCAAGGCCCATTTGGCAGGCGGTTGCAAAAAAGTCATTATCTCAGCGCCTGCAAAAAATGAAGACATCACCATCGTCCTTGGCGTCAATGAAGACAAATATGATTCTGAACGTCACCACATCATTTCCAATGCAAGCTGCACGACCAATTGCCTGGCGCCTATTGCCAAAGTTCTCCATGAACAATGCAAAATTTTACGTGGTTTGATGACGACCGTTCACTCTTACACCAATGATCAAAGGATATTGGATTTGGTCCACAGCGATATGCGTCGTGCGCGCGGTGCTGCGCAAAACATTGTTCCTACCAGTACGGGTGCTGCAAAGGCGATCGGTCTGGTGCTTCCTGAACTCCAAGGAAAATTAGACGGACTTGCCATGCGCGTTCCGACCCCTGACGTTTCGGTCGTAGACCTTGTTGCCGAAGTCGAAAAAGATACGACAGTCGAAGAAGTGAATGCTGCGATGAAGCGCGCCTCTCAAGGAAAAATGAGTCCTTACCTGCAGTATTGTGACGAACCGCTTGTCTCAATGGATTTTAAAGGCAATCCCAAATCTTCGATCGTAGATGCCGAGCTCACTCGAGTCATCGGCAAACGCCTGGTAAAGGTGGTTGCCTGGTACGACAACGAGTGGGGCTACTCAAACCGCTGCGTCGATCTCGCCATTTTTATCGGCAACAAAATGAAGGACTTAGGAAAACAGTCTCCACAAAAAGCCGCCGCAAAGGCCTGATCATGTCGAAATCGTCCGATCAATCATGTCGAATTCGTCCGGAAGCTAACAAACGATCTTCCTAAAAAGGCCGTAGCTGGGTACACCGGCGATAGCCTCTCTTTGGTTTTTAGACCAACTATTCCGTAGATAACCTGCCGCGAAATACCCATTTTCCTCCCACGCTGCCGCTAAATATGCAGATAACGAGATAGCCGGCGGCAAACGGTAGGAATCCAGTTTGAGAATTAACCCGCGCGAAATAATTTGCAGTAATTCATTCCCAACCATGCGGTAACAAAGTAACCTCCCCCTGAAGGGATTTTCTCGGTGCTTTATTGCATGGGGAAAGGGCAGTTTATTTTACTTGTGTTATAATATGGTATAATGGTATATTAGTTGATAATCATGGAAGATCTGTTACGAAAACTCGAAAAATACCGACTGGATCATGGATTGAGCCAAACGGCGCTCGCCAAAAAACTCGGGGTTTCCTTTCAGACCATCAATCGGTGGATTAACGGCCACGTGAGACCTAACAGGCTTCAGATAGAAAAGATTCGAAATTTCCTAGAGCAAAAAATATCCCCCAAAATTGCAACTGGTCCATCCAGTCGCCTACCCGGCATGAGGCGACAAATTTTTCGGTTCGAAAATCCCAGACAAGAAAGAATTTATAAATCCCTAAATCGAATTGGAGACGGTCCCGCGAATATGTACAAAGACGCGGTTCAGCTTATGAATCAAACCAGTTTGCAACTTACAAGCACTTCTAATCTGGTCGGGCATCTCCTTCGTGAAATCGAAAGTTCAATCCTCGGCGTTCTCGAACCCGTTTCTCCGTCAGAGGCAAGCCTCCTTTCAAAATTTGAAAAACTGGAAGAAGATTTAAAAGTTCTTTTAACCGCGAGGGGAATTATCAGCGTAAACGACTTAGATAGAAAAATTGAAGAATTCATAGGTAAGCTCGGAGAAACAAGGGCGCAAATTATCGAGCGAATCTTAAATACGTTTGATTCGGAAGAGAATGACGGGTTGAAGACTCTATGGGTGAAGCTGTCATTGCACAAATACGCGCATCGGAACAACCTGCTTGAACCGCGACCCGTAGACAGTGAATTTTTAAATATTTGGGAGGGTTTTCAAAAAGTCTTGGATGAAGTCCTGAGGCGTTTTGAGAGCAAGTATCTTCTTTATCATTCGCTAATAGATCAAATCGCAGAAGAAGTACCGACCAAACAAATTATCAAAAAATTAAAGCAGGAAATTCCAAATAACTGGGTACTGCTTAAATATTTGTTTTCAAAAATAAAAGGCAAATCTTCTCTTTGGCTTGAGCTTCTTGATAATGAAGGTTTCTTTGATTCACCACCCGCCCCTATAGTTGATGATGAAAAGGGCACAATTCATTTCCCTCCTTGGCCAGCGTCAGAGTATTTGGCGTTCATGGCAAAAACAACACCCGATAAAGTATTCGAAATAATTCAAAAAACTCCACCAACCACAAACATTCGGATTTGTGAAGATTTCTTGGATGCGGCGGGTGACCTGCCAGCATCCCAAACCGCTGGATTGGTTGAGAAATTATTGGAATGGATCAAAACTCCTTATTCCCATTTCATTCCTGAAAAAGCGGCAAAGATAATGGTGCATTTAGCCGCGGGAGGTAAAGGGGATGTAGCCCTAAGAGTGGCAAAAGGATTATTCGAAATCGAACCTGATAAAATGGCGGGCTCAAAAAGAAAAAATAGATTTAACCGGACAGAACCCAAGGCGAAGCTGGACAGCCATACCTACCTTGACATTGTTAAGAAATATTTTTTAAAACTTATCCCTTTATTGGGTTTAACAGCTGTTGAATTTCTCTGCGATCTTCTGGAGCAAGCAATAAATATCCATACGGATAACAATGCTTCCAAAGCCCCGGAAGACTATTCTTACGTCTGGTATTCCAATATTTCTGTCGAACCGCAAGGATATGGAAATCGCGAAATTAAAAATATCCTAGTTTTTTCTGTAAAAAAGGCCGCGGAGGATATTTTAAATCAGCAACCTGAAAACGCAGAAAACGTCATACAAGTTTTAGAAAAAAGGAACTGGCAAATTTTTCAGAGGATAACTCTCCAAGTTTTGAAATCGTTTGGCAGCAAAGTCCCGGATATCGTAAAAGCTCATCTTGTTAGGCGTGATTTATTTGACTTCTACGGAGGAAAAAAAGAATACTGGGAATTGGCCACTGACTATTTCGGTATCTTATCGCCCGGTCAGCAAGAAACGATTTTAAACTGGATCTATGAAGGCCCCAAATTTTCAAAAGATTCAGAAAAAAATGAGGACGAAAAAAAGCAAAGAAAAGAAGCTTGGCAACGCGATCGGTTAGGGTGGATCAAGAATCATTTAACAGATTCTCATAAGGTGTATTATGAAAATCTCGAGAAAAAGCACGGCGCACCGGAGGCTCCTTTTACTTTCTCTGTAAGCACTGGCTGGACAGGTCCAACCAGTCCTAAATCACCAGAAGAACTACTGGGAATGACAAACTCTCAAGTCGTTGAATTTCTCAAAACCTGGAAAGCCCCGGAAGGACCTTGCGATCACTCCCACGAAGGTCTCGGGAGGGTATTAAGTTCGGCTGTTGTGAAAGAGCCTCAACGATTTGCTGCGGATGCCTTACTCTTTAAAGGGCTTGATCCGACCTATATTCGTTCTGTTCTTGAGGGACTCCGAAATGGCCTTAAGGAACATAAAAAATTTGATTGGGGAAATGTTATTGATTTGTGTCAGTGGATCGTGAAACAGCCTAGAACAATCGAAGGACGTACGGTTAAAGGTGATCGGTTGGATGCTGATCCAGACTGGGGATGGACAAGAAAAACAATTGCAAATTTATTAGAAGACGGTTTTTCTAAGGAAGAAACTTCTGTTGCCTTCGATTTTCGGGAGAAAGTTTGGCATATTTTAAGTCTCTTGCTTCAAGACCCGGATCCTGACGCCGCAAGTCAAGACATGGAGCCTTTGACCTTATCGATCAACACCGTTCGCGGCCAAAGCATGCATGCTTTGATTCGGTACGCTCTCTGGATACGCAGAACATGGGAGGAGCAAAGACAGTTCAATAAAGTTGAAAATGGATTTCAGGAAATGCCTGAAGTAAAAGAGGCATTAGAAACGCATTTGGAAGAAAAATCATTAGCCATTCGAGCTGTATACGGACAATGGCTGCCATGGCTACACCTTTTGGATACCTCCTGGGTATCAAAAAACCTTTCCAATGTATTTCCTCCTCAAAAAAATCGTGAGGATTTATGGGAAGCAGCTTGGAAAACCTACATTTGTTACATTGATGCCTATGATGAAATGCTAATCGTTTTGAGAGATGAATACATAAGAGCTATTGATCGTATAGAAGAAGAAACTGACAAGCCAAACAATATGGAAACAAGTTTAGCCGGCCATATTTGCACGTTCGCTTCCAGGGGCAAGATCAATATTGAAGACGCTCAGAATATATTTTCAAAATTCTGGCAAAAGGCTTCACTGCCATTGCGGAAAGTCGCGACAGAATTTTTCGGTCGTATGTTATATAATACTGATCAGCCTATTGAAGAAAAAATACAAAAAAGATTTCAGCAAATTTGGGGTTACTGCGAAAAAAACGCTTCATCTGGTATGAGTGAGTTGACATCTTTCGGATGGTGGTTTGCATCTGGAAAACTACCCGATGATTGGGCGTTTAAAAAAATAATTACTATTCTCGAGGCGTGCCACGAGATAGAAGCTGATAGCTTCATCATTGAACACCTCTTGAAAATCTGCAAAAAATTTCCGACCGATTCTGTAAAACTGATTGAACTCATGATCGAACATGATGAGGAGGGCTGGCGAATAAGAGTATCTGCCGATCAGATTAGATCGATTATTCAAACTGCTCTTCAATCAAAAGATGAGGCAGCGGTTCGGACGGCAAAAAAATTCGTTAACAGACTCGCAAGTTGGGGGCACTCTCAATTTAGCGATTTAAATTAGAGTTAATTTATGGATACTGAAAAATATTTCGAATCTTTAACCCAAGAATTGTTTTCTTTAAAAGATCGAGTTCGTCTTTACATACAGCAGGCCCATCCTCTCTCAGATGGAGAGTGGAAGGAGACGGTTATTCGGACTGTTTTAAGGAGGCATTTACCTGTTCATGTTGGTGTTGGGCATGGGTTTGTTGTATCTTCAAGTTCACAATCCAAGCAAATAGACATTTTGCTTTATGACAAAACGAAGCCGATCCTATTTCAAGATGGGGAGTTTCTTATCGTTACACCAGACACCGTTAAGGGGGCAATTGAAGTAAAGACAAGCGCTCAATCGAGTGAATTAGAAACAAATCTTGAAACATTGTGTAATAATGCAGAATTTATCCAAAGATCGGATGTTTCAAACGCACCACGATTTTTTGGTTTTTTTTCATATGAAGATCGGTTGGGAGAAGAAATAATGCCAATCCTAGAAAAATTAAGATCGGTTGTTGGTAGTGATTGGAAAAGAACAATACATTGCTTGTCGTTCGGCACTTCAAGATTTATTCGATTTTGGGAATTTCATCCAAGTGGCCAACCAAGGCGTACCGTCAATAGATGGCATGGCTATCATTTAGAAAACAAAGCGCCAGCCTATTTTATACATAATGTAATTGACCATTTAAACCCCGTTTGGGCAAATGCAAACAATGATCTTTGGTATCCGAGCAGAACAAAAGAACCTGATAAAGTAGGTGAAATAGATCGTATCGGGTTGGACAGTAATTAAATTGCGCTCCCTCCATTTATCCTACAATCTGGAAGTAGCATTTTTTGAGGTATGACCTAGTTTGAATCTCGTCTTTTTGTCGAAAGGCGACAAAGGGCACGCCGTTACCGTACGGCCGCAAAAAGCATAGCGAAATTATCATCCCTCAATAGCCGCTTCTTTGGTACAATCTGGCAAAAAATGGACACTTATTCATGACTACCAAATGGCTCACAATCGAACAGATTGCCGAATATCTTCAGGTTTCCAAGGAGAAAATCTATAAGCTTTGCCAGCGGGGGAAGATGCCTGCCTCCAAGGTGGGTGGCCAGTGGCGGTTTGATAAAAATGAAATCGATCAGTGGCTCAGAAAACAGCGTCCACAGAATAAGAAGTTAAAAAATGCCTGATCATGCACCCGTAAAAGAAAAAGGGATTACTGACTATCATGCGAAATATTTTGCGCATGAGCTAACTCGTCGGTGCGCATCCGATAGCGTTGAAAAATTGACGGCTGTTTTGGCTGATGCTCAGGTTGATTTGAATCCCCACCAGGTCGAGGCGGCTCTCTTTGCTTTTCGCAGCCCTTTTTCAAAGGGGGCTATTCTTGCTGATGAGGTAGGACTCGGAAAGACTATCGAGGCGGGGCTTCTGATTGCGCAGAAATGGGCTGAACGCAAGCGGCGCATTCTTGTAATTATGCCCGCAAATCTTAGAAAACAATGGAGTCAAGAACTTGCAGACAAGTTTTACTTAGCAAGTCATATTCTTGAGAGCCGCACCTTTAATGAAAATATTAAAGCAGGTAATCTTAACCCCTTCATGCAAGAAGCTGTTGTCATCTGTTCTTACCAATTTGCGCGAAAAATGGAACCCTACCTTAAGCAGACTCCGTGGGATCTCGTTGTCATTGATGAAGCGCATCGGTTACGAAATGTTTATAAACCGTCCAATAAGATTGCCAATGCCATTAAACAGGCCGTAGCTCCTTTCAATAAAGTTCTTTTGACGGCCACTCCGTTACAAAATTCTCTTCTAGAACTTTATGGTCTTGTCAGCATCATCGATGACTATGCTTTTGGAGACTTCGGTACTTTCCGGTCTCGATTTGCAAGATTGGGAAATGATACTGACTTTAATGAGCTAAAAGAGCGGCTAAAGCCTATTTGTAAGCGTACTCTTCGCAAACAGGTCTTAGAGTATGTGAAATTCACGAATCGGCACGCCTTAGTCCAAGAGTTTGTCCCGACTCCAGAAGAGCAAAAATTATATGATTTGGTATCCGACTATTTGCAACGGCCTACTCTTTATGCATTACCGGCGAGCCAAAGATCGCTGATGACTTTGATTCTTCGAAAATTGTTAGCGTCTTCAACTTATGCTATTTCAAATACTTTGGAAGGTCTTTCCCTGAAACTTGACAGCGCCATATCAAGCACGGAAAAGATCAATCCTTTACCGGAAGGTCTAGAAGAAAATTTAGAAAACGTGGATGAGCTATTAGATGAATGGGATGGAGATGAAAACGAAGCGGAAGAGAAAACTAAAAACCGGCCCACTCCGGAGCAGATTACCGAAATGAAAGAAGAAATCTCAAAGCTTAAGGAGTTTTATAGCTTGGCGCGTTCCATTGTAAAGAATTCTAAAGGAGAGGTTTTGCTGACGGCTCTTCGGCGCGGCTTTGCTGCGGCAGCTGAGGCGCAGCAAGATAAAGGAATATCCCGTATTCAGCAGAAAGCTATCATATTTACGGAGTCAAGGCGCACGCAAGAATACCTTTTTAGGATTCTTGAGCAAACGGAGTTTAAGGGAAAGCTTGTGCTTTTCAATGGTTCTAACACGGATGCGAGATCCAAAGAAATTTATCGCCGCTGGTACGAGAAAAATGCCGGAACAGATAGAATCTCGGGTTCGCCTGGCGCGGATATGCGTGCCGCATTAGTAGAGTGTTTTCGGGATGAGGCGGCCATTATGATAGCAACTGAAGCGGCTGCTGAAGGTCTCAATCTTCAGTTTTGCAATTTGGTTGTTAATTATGATTTGCCCTGGAATCCACAACGAATTGAACAACGGATAGGACGCTGCCACCGGTACAAACAAGAGTTTGATGTTGTGGTTGTCAATTTTCTTAATAAAAACAACGCCGCTGATCAAAGGGTGTATGAGCTTTTGGACCAAAAATTTAGATTATTTAGCGGTGTATTTGGTGCGAGCGATGAAATATTAGGCGCCGTTGAGTCCGGGGTGGATTTCGAAAAGCGAATAGCATCTATTTATCAAAAATGCAGAACGACTGAACAAATTCAGTTTGAATTTGATCAGCTGCAAAACGAACTTGAAACTGACATTGTTGCTGGGCAGCGTGACGCTCGCGAGAAACTACTTGATAATTTTGACCAAGAAGTTGTGGAAAAAGTTCGTATTCAAAGCGATGGTTATCTGGATCGTTTCAATGAACGCCTTTGGCTTTTGACCAAGTATCTTTTGGATTCCTATGCCACATTTGATGAATCTGGGCGGAGTTTTATGCTAACGAAAAATCCCTTTCCAGGTGAAACTATTCACGAAGGCCCCTATCGAATGGGTAAAAGCGTTGAAGACGCCAACACATACAGAGTAGGCCACCCCCTTGCGCAGCGTCTTTTAGGCCAGGCAAAAGATATTCAAGTGGGAGTAGTGGATGTCCTATTCAATTATTCACAAAGCGGTAAAAACATTACTGCCTTGGAACCCTTGCGGGGAAGAACTGGCTGGTTGCGCTGCGTCAAATTCACGGTGAGCACGCTGGAGGCCGAAGATGTCATTATTTTTTCTGGCGTCACAGATTCAGGGGATATTCTTGACGATTCGCAGTGCCGAAGGCTATTTGATTTGCCTGCAAACTCAAGTTCAGAAGTGAGTCTTGATTCAGCTGTTCAAGAAAAACTCGCCGGGTTAATAGCCGAACGCCAAAAGGAAACTTTAGATCGAGTTGCCTCAAAGAACGGAGAATGGTTTGATGCTGAAATGGACAAGCTTGATCATTGGGCTGAAGATCGAAGGGCGGCGTTAAAAGCTAATCTTTCGGAGCTAGACCAAATGATTAAGGAAACAAAAAAATCAGCTCGCCTTGCGCCCAATTTACCCGAAAAATTAGAGTGCCAAAGAAAATTGAGAGCGCTTGAAACTAAACGCGAAGAAGCTTGGCGGACATACGACGCGGCAAGTCGAGATTTAGATAAACAAAGGGATACGATTCTTGATGATACAAGCCGAAGGCTTGAGCAAAATGCAAATACGGAAGTTCTTTTTACCCTTAGATGGAGTCTGAAATGAGCAAAACAGCAAAATCCCAAAAGAATTCTGAAATGCCCGAAAAACTCGATTTGCGTTCTCATGATATTGCCTCAGAAAAAATCCAAGAAATTCTTCGTGAATTTCCAGAGGCTAGAACCGAAGGCGGTAAAATTGATTTTGAACGCCTAAAACTTGCTTTGGGAGAAATGCTCGATGTTGGCAAGGAACGCTACGGCATGAATTGGCCGGGCAAGGCTGACTGTTTCAAAACCCTTCAAATGCCGAGCCTCGGGACGCTACGCCCTTGTCCGGAAGAAAGCGTTAACTTTGACACCACCGAGAACCTGATTATCGAGGGCGACAATTTGGAAGCGCTGAAGCTATTACAGAAATCCTACTTGGGAAAAATCAAGATGATCTACATTGACCCTCCCTACAACACGGGCAACGATTTTATTTATCCCGATAACTACAGCGAATCCTTGCAGACTTACTTGGAATACACCGGGCAGGTGGACGCCGAGGGGCGCAAGTTTGGCACCAACGCTGACACCGACGGCCGTTTCCATTCTAAATGGTTGAATATGATGTATCCACGCTTATATTTGGCAAGGAATCTCTTGCTGGAAGATGGCGTTCTCTTTGTCACAATCGATGACCGTGAAGTGCGAAACCTACGATTTATCTGCGACGAAGTTTTTGGTGAAGAGAACTTTATTGCTAACGTGGTGTGGCAGAAGAAGTATACGCGGAGCAATGATGCTAAGCACTTCTCGGATAACCACGACCACGTTTTAGTTTTCGCAAAGAACAAGGATTGTTTTAAACTAAATCTTCAAGAACGAACAGTAGACCAAACAGCAGCCTACTCGAATCCTGACCATTCACCCAAAGGTCCATGGAAGGCTACACCGCTGCATGCTAAGAGTGGATCAGTAGACGGATTTTTGTATACGTTTAAGAATGGTGTGCGCTGGTCCCCGCCTCCTGGGACCTATCCGAGGTACTCAACGGAAACGCTTGCCGCACTCGATAACGCAAACGAAATTTGGTTTGGTGCAAACGGTAGATCTACGCCTTCCCGCAAGACTTTCCTGTCAGAAGCAAAGTCAGGCGTAACACCCATTACAATATGGACCTACGACGAAGTTGGCCATAACCATGAAGCGAATAACGAGCTTAAGGCGCTTGGGCTTGATGGCGTTTTCGACAATCCAAAGCCGTCGCGGCTAGTGCGACGAATGATGGAGCTTTCTACTAGCGCATCGGACAACCATATCGTTTTTGACTTCTTTGCCGGATCTGGAACAACTGCCGATGCCGTTCTCGACCTAAACAAGCAAGATGGAGGCAATCGAAAGTTTCTCCTCGTCCAGCTTCCAGAGCCCGTCGAGCGCAAAGACTACCCGACCATCGCCGACATAACAAAAGAACGCGTTCGCCGCGTCATCAAGAAATTAAATGACGAAGACGCTGGCAAGCTCGATCTTGAAGGCAAAGCAAAACAAGACCGTGGTTTCCGCGTTTACAAGCTGGCCGAATCAAACTTCAAAACCTGGAACGCTGAAGCATCGCACGATGCTCCAAAACTGGAGCGGCAGCTTGAGTTGCACGTTAATCACATTCGCGATGGTCGAAGCGGTGACGATTTACTCTACGAAATTCTGATTAAAAGCGGATTTGCGCTTACTACACCTGTTGAGACGCTGATACTCGCGAGCAAGAATGTTTATAGCGTAGCAAGTGGTGCGCTCTTCATTTGTCTGGAACGACAGCTGACTCTAGAATTAATTCGCACCATGGCTGAGAAGAAACCTGAGCGCGTTGTCTGCTTGGACGAAGGCTTTGCGGGCAATGACCAGCTCAAAGCTAATGCCGTGCAAATTTTTAAAACCAAAGGTGTCGCAAGTTTCAAGACGGTGTAAGAGATAAAGAATGAAGATTCAATTTGACCCAAACCAACAATTTCAGCTCGATGCTATGGCTGCTGTCACGGATCTTTTTGACGGTCAGCCGCAGGGTGCGCCTGAATATGCGGTCATTCAACTCAGTGAAATGAGTGGCCTTTTTGCCGGGCAGGATCGCACGGAATTGGGTGTTGGTAATCGCCTGTTACTTGCCGAAGACAAACTCGCGTCTAACACCCGTAGCATCCAGACGCACAATGACATTGAAGTGGCCGACCCAAACGCAGAGCTTGAAGCATGGGAAATTTTTGACGGACCAGCCAATCAGAGCCGCCGGTGCCCGCACTTTTCTGTGGAGATGGAAACTGGTACGGGCAAGACCTATGTTTACCTGCGCACTATCTTTGAGCTTTCGCGCCATTACGGTTTTCAAAAATTCATCATTGTAGTTCCAAGCGTAGCCATCCGTGAAGGAGTCTTGAAAAACATCGAAATTACTGCCGAACACTTTCGGGCGCTTTATAACAATATGCCCTTTGAACACTTTGTCTACGACGCCAGGAAGATCAACCGTATACGGCAATTTGCCATGAGCAATATGTTGCAGATTCTGATTATTAATATTGATGCTTTTCGTAAGAATTTTACCGGAACCGAGGCGGAGCAGAAGAGCAATGTCATTTATAAGGAGAGCGATAAACTTTCAGGGCGTCAACCTATCGAGTTCGTGCAGGCCGCACGGCCAATTGTCATTATTGATGAGCCGCAGAGCGTAGACTCGACTGATAAAGCGCAAGAGGCCATCAAGGCCCTCAACCCACTCTGCACGCTCCGTTACTCCGCCACACATCGCAATCCTTACAATCTGGTTTACCGGCTCGATCCGGTCCGCGCTTTCGAGTTAAAACTGGTTAAACAGATCGTGGTGGCCAGTGCCACAGCCGACGGAACGGCCAATGATGCCTTCGTGAGAGTGGAAAAGATTGACTACAAAAATGGGATCAAAGCCAAATTGCGGATTCATGAGCAAAAAGCAGATGGGCCAAAGGAAAAGACGGTGACAGTCAAAAATGGTGCCGATTTATTTTCTCTCTCGAACGAACGGGCCAACTATGCGCAAGGTTTCTCGGTGGCTGAAATAAACGCGGAGCCTGGCAATGAATTTGTTCGTTTCAATAACGGTCGTACCCTGCAGCTTGGAGAAGAATTGGGCGGCATGCGTGAAGATGTGTGGCGTGTCCAGATTAAGCATACGGTGAAGCGGCATCTTGAGAAAGAGATACAGTTACGCGGGCGTGGAATCAAGGTATTGACTCTCTTCTTCGTAGATCGCGTGGCCAATTACCGAGATTACGATGAAAGCGGGAAAGCTGTTAAAGGAAAATTTGCCGACGTTTTCGAAGCTGAATTGACGATGCTGTCAAAAGAAGGGCGCTTTAAAGAGTTTGAGTGGCTGAAACAACCCATGGACAAGCTGCACAATGGTTACTTTGCACAAGATAAGAAGGGCGTTCTTAAGGACACGCGGGGTGATACCCAGGCCGATGACGAGGTTTACAATCTCATCATGAAGGAAAAGGAACGATTGCTCTCGATGGACGAGCCGTTACGTTTTATCTTCAGTCATTCGGCATTGCGGGAAGGGTGGGACAATCCTAACGTCTTCCAAATTTGTACTTTAAATGAAACTCGGAGCGCCATTAAAAAGCGGCAAGAAATTGGCCGAGGGTTGCGTTTGCCAGTGGACCAAAACGGCCTGCGAGTGTTCGACGAATCAGTGAATAAACTTTACGTGATGGCCAATGAGAGCTATGAGGATTTTGCCCGTGCATTGCAGACCGAGTATGAAGAAGAGTGTGGTGTAACCTTCGGCAAAGTTCCAATTACGGCTCTTGCTAAGTTAACCCAAGTTGTAGATGGTAATGAACAGCCTATCGGACGAGAGGCTGCAGAAAAGATTCGCAAGGCACTTGTTGAACAGAAAATGCTTGACGCCAATGGGCGTATTCAAGCCGCATTTGATCCGAAGCGCAAAGACTTCAAACTGGAGTTGCCCAGGGAGTATCACGAATTAGTCCCGGCTGTCATCGATCTACTTGCAGCTTATCAGATCGAACGACATATTCGCAAAGATCAGGATGAAGGAGTAAACCGTCTAAAAAAAGAAGTCACCCTTAGTCCCGAATTTCAGGCACTTTGGGCACGTATTAAGCCTAAGACAACTTACCGAGTCGAGTTCGAAACTGCTGTGCTGGTTGAAAAAGCTGTCGCTGCTTTGAAGCGAATGGAGCAAATCGAAAAGCCTCGTATCCGTTTAAGTGCTGGACAGATTACCGTTAAAAAAGGCGGGGTTGAAACAGCCGCCACGAGTGTGGCGGAGGAGCAGGTTGATTATGGGCACCGTGCAATTCCCGACCTGCTGGCATACTTGCAAAACGAAACAGAGCTTACTCGATCAACACTGGTCCGTATTCTTAAAGAATCCGGCCGGTTACAGGAGTTCTTTAACAACCCGCAACGTTTTATGGATAGTGTTGCCACCACTCTTAAATATGAGCTTCATCGGTTGATTGTTGATGGTATCAAATATGAAAAAATAGATGGCTTGGGCTCTGAAACGGAATGGGAGATGATGCTCTTCAAGCATGAAGAGCTAATAAATTATCTTAACGCTTTAGCGGTTCACAAATCCGTTTATGAATATGTTGTTTATGATTCGGAAGTGGAGCGTGAGTTTGCCCGGAAGCTTGATCAGCGTGAAGACATTAAACTTTTTGTGAAGCTTCCAAATTGGTTTAAGGTCGATACACCCGTGGGCGAATATAATCCAGACTGGGCGATTATTAAACATGACAGCCAGGCGATTTACTTGGTAAGAGAAACAAAATCTACCCGCGATTTTTTAAAACTGCGTACCTCTGAGGCGGATAAGGTTCGTTGCGGCCAACGGCATTTCGAAGCCTTGGATGTACCCTTCGCTGTTGTCGTGTCCGCTGATGAGGTCTAGCGAGTTAGGATAACGAATAGGTGAGTTGGAGAACAAATGCCTCAAGATTCAATTAAATGTCCAAAATGCGGAACGATAATTCCTCTCACAGAGGCCTTGTCTCATGATATTGAGGAGCGCGCGCGTCAGCAATATCAGCTGGAACTGGATAAGAGCCAGAAAGTTTTTCAATCCCAATTGGAGGAGAAAGAAAAAGAGCTTCTCAGGAAGCTCGAATTAGAGCGCAAAGCTTTGGCAGCAAAAACAGAAGAACTCGAAGAGCGTCTTAAGAATCAGCGCAAGGAATTGGAAACTAAGCTGAGGGAAGAGGCGAAAGAAGCTGTTGGGACCGAATTGGCAGACTTAAAAGCTCAAGTCGAAAGCTCGAAAAAGAGGCTCAAAGAAGCACAAGAGCATGAATTGAGTTTGAGGAAAATTGCCCGAGATCTGGAAGAAAAAGAAAAATCACTTGAACTTGAGACGGCTAGAAGAATTGATGAAGCGCGCAAAAAGATTGAAGAGAACTCCTACAACCGGTTCGAAGAACAGCATAAGTTAAAACTGAACCTTTGCAAAATGGGTGAATTCCTTGCAGTACAAGGGATCCAGCGCGTTAAACAGCGACAGAAAGCTTGATTTGAGCCGGAGACCAATGTTCTACGGAAAATTTCTCGACAATCCAATCGACAAGTCCTTCCAGCGTTTGAGCACGCACAGCGCGGCAGGCTTCCCCAATGGTCTTGAGTTTTTTACGAGCCCATTCATTCGGATGCGTCGAGCCGAGTGTCCGCACCAGGAGAGAGTACGCTGTGAAGACCAGGTACATGTGCCGGTCGTGGCCTTGGCCGCTGATCAGCTGACAATCTCCCATGCCCAACTCTTGCTTTGCATCCCGATGAAAAGTCTCCGTGCCTGTCCAGCGCGAGCGGTAGACCAAAAGCATCCGCGTGGCTTCCCAATTCGTTCGATTGGTAATCAAAACCTTCCTCGGCTCACTGCCGTTCTTCCTGTCCCAAATAATGAGAATCCTCACCTTGTGGTTGACTTCAGGGATTCGAATCGTGACCGTAAAGTACCACTGCTTTTGATCGCCCCGCTGAAAACTCTTGCGATCCTCAGCCGGGATCCCTGCCGCCATCTCCGCAAATTTCATCTGACGGCCTTGAAAAATGACCTTACGGTTCTGTTTAAAATCCCCGGCATAGTTTCTCCCTTTACCGTCAATGTGATTCAGGACTTCGACGCTGGTGAAGTAACTGTCAAAGGTAAAATCACCAGGAATGTCTCGCCCTATCACATCCTCAATCAACTCGATTGCCAATTGGGTGTGATCCTTAAAGGCGGCTTTCGTTTTAGGATCCTCCTGCCTTTCTTTCTCAACGGCATCTTTCTTTCGAAAACGCCGAAAGTCGATCGGGTAATGATACCCGGCCGAGGTGACGTAGTTGGAAATCAGGTAATCATGGGCAATCAAATGCCGTTTGTCGGCATGATCCCAAAAATAACCCACGTCTTCAATCGTCTTGCCTTCATGATCAATCAGAGTATTGTCCAATGGAATGACTCCTCGCGGGCTGTATTGAGTTCGCGAGTCCTTCTGAAGTTCCTTCAGCCGCCGATCATTCAGTTTTCTCGGATCCCAATCGACTTCCGTGATCCATCGATTCAGACAGGACTGATCGGTCGTCTGCACAAATTCACGGTTAATAGCCGAAACGTTCTTGTGCTCGGCTATGATCAAGCCCGTCAAATACTCCGCCAGATGTCGCCGTTCAGGCTCATTCACAAACAGCGATTCAAAAGCCTTGACGCCTTTTTTCACTACTTCCGGATATTCCACGATTGTTGGCATCGGTCCCTCCTGGGTTCCTTTGCCAATAAATCGTCATTTTTTCCGGCTAACCTGAGATTTTTATGCCCTTAACCCGTTTTGCAAAGATTCAGTTAGAACAGCTAACAAAAGTTATCACGATGACAACCGTTATCTTGCAGAAGGTGGGATCCAGCCACGAAACCTGTCTGCAAGACAACGGGAATCATCCAGTAATGAGGTTTCGTTAGGTGCTCTTAGTCTTTCTTGGAGGTGACAGCTTGCAGTCGTCACGCCAGTTAGGCACGCAGTTTAAAGAAAGCCGATGAACCGAGGATCCATCCTCTTCA
>CAYJTB010000002.1:0-96659 GCA_964372875.1 uncultured bacterium | reverse complement strand
ATCTATTCACCGCTGAGTTTGTCGAGGGTGGATACCATGTACCCAAATTTCCCAGTTCCCCTAAAAAAATGATTTTTATTCGACAGTGACGGATTTTGCCAAATTTCGGGGCTGATCGACGTCCCGTCCGTTCAAAACAGCGACCCAATAGGCGAAAATCTGCAAAGGAATCACCGTCAGAATGGGAGAAAGGAGTTCGGTAGTCAGCGGGATAGGAAGGAAGTCGCTGGAAAGCTTCTTCAAAGACATATCTCCTGTAGTTCCAATGGTTACTACAACCCCTCCGCGGGCCCGGATCTCTTCAATATTGGAGATCATCTTCTCATAGGTCTTAGATTGGGGGGCGATGCAAATGACGGGCAGGTCTTTATCGATGAGTGCGATAGGACCATGCTTCATCTCCCCGGCCGGATAACCATGGGCGTGGGCGTAACTGATCTCTTTGAGCTTTAATGCACCCTCAAGGGCGTTGGGGTAATTATACCCCCGCGCCAAATACAGAAAATTTTTCTTCCGGTAATGTTTCTTCGCGCATTTTTCCACGGCGGAAGCAAATTTTAAAATTTCGCCGATTTGTTTGGGCAATTTCCGAACGGAGGGTTTGAATTCCGAAAGTTCTTTGGGGGAAAATGTCTTCCTGAGTTTTGCGAGATAAAATGAAAAAAAGACGAGCGTAATGAGCTGCGCGGTGTAGGCCTTGGTTGATGCCACACCGATCTCAGGGCCTGCGTGAGTGTAAATCACAACGTCGGCTTCACGAGCGATCGTGCTTCCAACCACATTCACAACTGCGACGATGGTCGCTCCTTTTTTCTTCGCTTCCCGGAGCGCCGCCAAAGTGTCTGCAGTCTCACCCGATTGAGTGATTAAAATGACCACGTCTCTTTTGGAGACAATGGGATCGTTATAGCGAAATTCGCTTGATACCTGGACCTCCGTAGGGATTTTCGCGTATTGCTCAATCATGCACCGGCCGACCAGGCCCGCGTGGTAAGCGGTGCCGCAACTTACAATGAAGACCTTTTTTGTTTTTTTCAGCGTCCGGTCTATTTTTGCAGTAAAGGAATCAAAGTAAATATCGCCCGAAGCCGAGAAATGTCTGCGGATGGATTCGGAGATCACATGAGGCTGTTCGTAGATTTCCTTGAGCATGAAATGCGGGAAGCCTTTTTTCTGCGCTTCGGACACTGACCATTCAATCCGCGATGTCTTGTGCTTCACCGCCGTACCGTTTAAAGAAAAGATCCTCACTTTTTCTTTTTCAATGATGGCGTACTCGTCATCCTCCAGGTAAATAACCTCTCTTGTATAAGGAAGCAGCGCCGGAACGTCGCTTGCCACAAAATTTTCATCTTTGCCGAGACCCAACACCAGGGGGTTGGATCTTTTGAAGACAAAGAGTTTTCCGGGGTTTTTCGTAGAAATAAAAACAAAGGCAAAATAACCCCGTGTTTTTTTGACGGCGCGTCGAATGGCCTGGGGGATATCTCCCCGGTTGTACTCTTCAATCAGATGAACCAGCACCTCGGTGTCGGTTTGTGAGGTGAACTTGTGGCCTTTTTCGGTCAACTCCCGGCGGATGGATTCGTAATTTTCTACGATTCCGTTATGAACGAGCGCAAACTCTTTGCGGCAATCCGTGTGCGGATGGGCGTTTTGCTGGGAGGGTTCGCCGTGCGTCGCCCAGCGCGTATGTCCTACGCCTGTGAAGGCGGACAAATCCATGGAAGAAGTTCTATTTTGAAGGGCCTGCAACTTGCCTTTTTCCTTTATGACCACCAGCCCCGTACCGTTGCTGCTTAGGCAGGCTACACCCGCAGAATCATAGCCCCGGTATTCCAAATGGCTTAACCCGTTTAAGAGGATAGGGAGAACTTTTTTTTTACCGACGTAGCCTACGATACCGCACATAAATTGACACTCCTTTAGGGAGGCCATATTATATGTGAAACAAATCCAAAGAAAAAAAGAAAATGACCCGCAAAGAAAGACGCCGCCACTTTTTTATCAATAAACGCCTCCAGTTTCGCTACATGCTCACCCTCTCTTTTTTTATACTTCTTGTGACGGGGACTTCTCTCGTGAGCTTCTATTTCGGGATCTGGGGCGAGGTCCTCGATGCCTTTTCAAACGAACAGGTGGTCAACGACCTGGTGACCGCTTCGCGGCTTCAGCAGTATGATGAGGCCCGCACGGCCCGAGGGGTTTCCAATGAAAATTTTTCCACTCTGTCTTTATTTCAACAGGCGGAAAGGTTGAGCGACCGGCAGCGGGAGATTTTTAAAGAAATCCTTGATAAGACTCATCACAGGCTTATTGAAAAATTGTTTTTTTTGATCCTCTTGATCGCTCTGGGAACGATCTTCTTGTCTCATAAAATTGCGGGCCCGCTTTACCGGTTTGAAACCGTCCTCTATCAAATGGCGCTCGGAGATTTCAGCGTTCGGTGCCGGCTCCGGAAATTTGACGAGGCAAAATCGGTGTCGCAAGCCTTCAATCGTACGCTCGATTCCTTGGATTATAAAATCTCACAACTCAAACGAGTCGCCCGTGACGTCCAAAAAAATCCTGAACAAGCACTCCCGCGCCTGAAGGAAGGACTTTCTGAATTTAAAACGAGTGCGGACCGCTAAGTTCCTTTTCTGCCTGCTATTTCTTTTTTCCTCTCTGGGCCGGACTGAGGTTTCTTTATCGTTTGACGACCGGGCGCTTTTAGAAAGAATCGAACGCGATTCCATTCAATATTTTATCCGCTTTACGGATCAAAAGACCGGCCTTACGCGGGATTCGTCAAGACCCGGTTCTCCTGCTTCGATTGCAGCCACAGGTTTTGCACTCGCCAGTTTCGCAATCGCCCAGTCCCGCGGCTGGATCTCCCGAGACCAAGCCCTGCAACAAATTCGCAGGACTTTGAAAACTCTGCAACACGAGGCCCATCAAGAAAAGGGTTTCTTTTATCATTTTTTAGACGCCAGGACAGGCCGGCGTATTTGGCGCTCCGAGGCATCTTCCATTGATACCGCCCTTCTTTTTTCAGGCGCACTTTTGGCTGCGCAATATTTTGAAGGCACGGATATTCCGCGGCTTGTCCAAGATCTTTATAAGCGTGTGAATTGGCAATGGATGACCAATGGGAGTGAACTCATCAACCACGGCTGGACCCCTGAATCAGGATTTCTGCCTCATTATTGGGATACTTATAATGAGCTGATTATTCTGCAGGCGCTTGCGATCGGGGCCCCTCAACATGCGCTGGCCCGAGAGGCCTGGGAGGCGTGGGACCGGCTGGAGGATGAATACAATGGAAAGCGAATCGTCTACTCTTTTTCGGGAAGTTTATTTACTTATCAATTCGCGCAGGCTTTCATTGATTTCCGCGGACTCTCGGACCGGGGCATCAATTATTTTGATAATTCAAAAAACGCGGCGCTTGCCAACCTGGAATATTCTTTAAGTTTTAAAGACCAGCATCAAGGTTATTCCGAAACTTCTTGGGGACTTTCCGCAAGTCTGGGACCGGGAGGGTACCGAGCGTACGGCGCAAAACCAGGGCAAGGAATCCAGGACGGAACGATCGCTCCCTACGCCAGCCTTTCTTCTTTAATGTTTACTCCTGAACATTCTCTTTCGGCAGTTAAATTTTTGTACCAGCAACATGGATCTAATCTTTACGGACCGTACGGTTTCAAAGACGCCTTCAACTTGGACAAAAAATGGTGGGCGCAGGAATATTTGGGTATCGATCAGGGGATTTCTGTTTTGATGTTGGAGAACTTTCTAAACGAAGGGGCGGTGTGGAAAAAATTTATGGGGCTTGCCCCCATTCAGAAGTGGATCGAACTCTGCGGACTTCGGGGAAAAAATTATTCCTTACGAAGAAACCTTAATGCCAACCGAGAAGCTGTCTCACCGACCATCTCCGGGGTCACCGCGTAAGTTCCCTGCTGAATTTGTTCTTTGATTTCTTGAACCCGGGTAACGTTGGGTTCGGGAATCTCAGGCAGAAGCTTAATGTACTTGCGGATCTCTTCTTGAAGCTTAGCCGTTTTGGGTTCTTGTTCCAATGACTCGCCTAGTTTAAGTTCGGAATCGTCCGATGCGCAAAATGAACTCATAGAGAGAAGATTCTCACCTCCCTTTGGTTTTATCTATCGACAAAGGGTTGTGAAAACTTAAAAAGCAGGGTTAAGGCGGGCTTAAAAAGTAAGGAATTTAGACGTCGAGCGTGATTTCTCCCGTCTTTTTCATCAAACTTCCCCGAAGCCGCAAGACCACCTTGGTATGGATCTGGCAAACCCGGGATTCCGAGACGTTCAAAACTTCCCCGATCTCCTTCAAGGTTAGGTTTTCATAATAATAGAGGATGATCACCAACTTCTCGCGTTCGGGTAAATCATCGATGGCGCCAGCGAGCAGGTCTTTGACCTCATTTTGGTGAACATAGTGGAGCTGGTTGGTTGTGACAGAATCTTCGATCGTTTGAAGTCTTGAGATGGGTTTATTGCCATCATCGTTTTGCCAAACTTCGTCCAGAGACAAAAAGGTGGTGGAGTTGAGCTCGCTATAAATACCATTGAGTTCTCCCACAGAAATTTTGAGCCCCTTCGCCACATCTTCTTCGCGCGGCACCCTTCCCAATTTTTCTTCAAGCTCGCGCTCTTTTTTTTCAATCTCGCGCGCCTTTTTCCTCAAAAGTCTTGGTGCCCAGTCGAGTTTTCGGAGTTCATCCATGATGGAGCCGCGGATTCTCGAGACGGCGTAAGTTTCAAATTTGTTTCCCTGCGTGACATCATATTTATTGATCGCATCGAAAAGCCCCAGGATTCCGTAACTTACGAGGTCGTTAAACTCTACATTGGGGGGGAGGCCAATCGCGACGCGGCCTGCCACATATTTGACAAGGTACAAATATCTTTTAACGATCTCTTCATGCAGCGCCCGGTTTTTAGTGCGTTTGTATTTCTTCCAAAGCTTAAGTTCATCTTCATGCATAGAAGGCTCCTTTTTCATTTGATGGGCGTTTCCTTGGTTCATGGTTTAGAAAAATGTTTTTGCTCTAATAATTTTTTGATTTGCATCAAGGTGTAGTTTTTGCCTTGCAAGGTCTTGATTTCCTCGAGGCGGTCAAAGACAGATTCATCATAAAGCCGGTGCCCTGAGGCGGTACGTCTGGCCTCTTGGATAAGCCCTGCCAGGGTGTAGTTGTGAACGGTTTGTCTTGAAAGACCGGTGTATTGCATGACCTCCCCGATCTTAAAGAGCTTTTCACGTTTCATAACGGTGAGAAGGATTCCTTCGTTGTCAAGGGACCTCGCTTCGCTCGGCCACCTGCCCGGGGTTCCATGCCCCGGGCAGGTACTGCTCCGGTTCCCCCGGGCTTGCCCGGGGCACCCTCCGCTGTGGAATTCCAATTGTCATCTCCTTGTTTTTCTACTTCATTGAGAAGTTTTTTTGCTTTTTCATTCTTAGGGTCTAACACCAAAACTTTTTCTAAGGCGATCCTTGCCGCCCCCCATTTTCCTTGGGCCATCCAGGTTTCCGCCTGCTCGTTATAGTTGTCGATTCGTGAATGGGTCTCCTCTTCGTAAAGTTCTTGAAGGAAAAGGCTTTCTTCCCTTCCCTGTTTTTGGGCTTTTGCTTTGACGGCATCTAAAAGCCGGGAGGCCTCTAGATTATCCGGATCAAGCTGTAACGCCTCTTCCGCCGTGTCGTTGGCTTCTTTTAGGAGATTCATTTCAAGAAGGGTGTTACTGCGCTCGAGAAGCGTTTTCACTTTAAGTTTTTTATCGTCGGAGGGGAGTTCCTCGGGAGTGGTGTCTTTTTGGGAAAGGATGATGTCTTGTTCGATCTGGCGGTCAAAGATTTTAGCCATGAGACCTTGGGCCTCGAGATCCCACGGCTTCATCTGCAACGCCTCTTGAGCCCATCCCTGTGCTTCAAATACATCTCCTTGCTTGAAAGCTGCTTTGGCGCGCTTCATCTTTGCCTTATACGAACCTTGGTCTGCACTGGAGGTCACCTCCAGGCTTACGATTATCAAAAGAACAGCAAGGGCAATTTTAGCTTTGTCTCGCACGAGTGTTTACAAAATATAAATTACATTTTGTAAACTATATTCTATAAATGCTTCGGTCTGTGTCAACCTTTTTTTGAGCACAGCGTGCGTTTTTCTAACCAATCTTGGGGGGACCCTACATCTGGGGATTTTGGGAGCTTAGGCACAAGATATGGGCTATTAACCTTGCCTATCCTAGGCCGATAAATAGAGAGACATGACTTACGAGAAAATTTTTGATCTAAAATTTAAAAAGGGCTATTCAACGAACGAACTGATTGAGAAGTTCCCGAGCGAGGCGGACAAGGTAAGAAAGATCGCTCTTCTGCATCTTTCAACTCCTATCCTCAAGAAGACGCTTTCTGAAGAAGACTTCTTAAAAAAGATTTTGGATTTGAAAAGAAGGTTTTTCGGCGGCTAGTTCTTAGCTTTTAGTTTCCCTGAAAATTCCCATCTTCCGGAATTTCTTATATCTTTCCTCTATTAATTCTTTCTTCGAAAACTTTGAAAGCTCACCCAAAGCGAGATTGATGGATTCGCGAATGTTTTCCGCGGTCTGTTCGAAATCGCGGTGGGCCCCGCCGAGGGGTTCAGGGATGATTTTATCAATCAATTTCATCTCAAAAAGTTCTCGCGCCGTGAGTTTGAGGGCAAGGGCGGCTTCCGGGGCTTTTGAATTTTCTTTCCAAAGGATCGCCGCGCAGCCTTCCGGAGAAATCACAGAATAGTAAGCGTTTTCCAAAACAAAAACGCGGTCGCCTACTCCAATGCCAAGCGCCCCTCCGCTGCCACCTTCTCCAATCACGATGACAATGATCGGAGTTTCGATTTCCGAAAGCTCCATCAGATTAAAGGCAATCGCTTCGGCCTGGCCCCGCTCTTCCGCCCCAATGCCGGGGTAAGCGCCGGGGGTATCGATAAAGGTCACGATGGGCACGGAAAACTTTTCGGCCAATTTCATGATCCGGAGGGCCTTGCGGTATCCTTCAGGGTGAGCGCTGCCGAAACTCCGAAGGAGATTTTCTTTGGTGTCCCTGCCCTTTTGATGGCCAAGGATGGCTATTTTTTGGCCGCCCTCCCATTTCGCTAAACCCGCCACAATGGCGCGGTCGTCGCTAAAATAGCGGTCCCCATGAAGTTCGATAAAATCTTCGGTCAGATAGCGAATGTAATCCAGCGTATAGGGACGCAGAGGATGCCGAGCCACCTGAACACGCTGCCACGGGGTTAAATTATCGAAGATTTCCTTTAAGGCCTTTTCGAGTTTTCTCTCTGCGCTTTTAATCTCTCCGCTTAAATCCACGCCGGTCTCGCTGGATGCCTTGAGTTCTTGGATTCTTTTTTCTAGCTCGATCACAGGACGCTCGAAAGGTAGGCAGGTATCCTGAAGATTTCTCTCACTCAGCCTGATTTTTTCTTTTCTCAAAGGGGACATTTTTTCTTTGGCGGTCATTTTAACACGTCCTATTCTTTGACGATTACTTTGGTGCCCAAGGGAACAAGGTCATAGAGTTCTTCAACGTCGGTGTTAAGCATGCGGACGCATCCTTTGCTTGCTTGGGCGCCAATGGTCTCGGGGAGGGTCGTGCCATGAATGCCGTAGCTTGGCTTGTCAAAACCCAGCCACCGGGTGCCCAGGATGTTTTCTGGACTTCCTGGAGGCGCAACCACACCCGCATAAAACCAGGCAGGGTCCTTCAATTTGTTGTTGATGATAAAGGTGCCTACAGGCGTGGAGCCATTGGCTCCCGTGGAAACCCGGTAAGTCTTAAGATGTTTTTTGTTAGATGAGAGCTGCAAGGTGTTAGAGCGTTTTTTTACGGAAATTGAGAATTTGCCTTTGTGGATCTTCAGCTTCATTCCCGGAAGGATCCGGTCACTTGAGAGGCCGTTACTTTTTTTCAAAAGTTCGATCGTCGTTTCATGCTTCTTGGCAATTTCTTTAAGCGTATCCCCTGTTTCTACCGTATAAAAAAAACTATCAGGGGTGGGAACTTTTGAAAAAATAATCTTAATGTTGAGATTCCCGTAGGCTTTCAGGATTTTCTCGCGGATGATTTTTTCTTTTTTCCCTTTGGGCTTTTGTTGAAGCAGAATTTTGTAAATTTCTCTGGCCTCGAGGTAGGAACCTTTTTTTTGAAGTTCCTTTGCCTTTTCCCATTGCAACGCGGAGGAGGATGGCAGGGTGATTTTTTGTTGGGCTGAAAATGAGAGGGGCGTTATACCGGCGAGCAAGACAAAAAAAGTCAAAATCGAGGCGCGCGTTTTGTGCATAAGGATTATTGGCAGATGATCAAGCTTAGAACAATGCCTAGAAAAGTTCCCGTCAAGACTTCGATGGGGGTATGTCCCAAAAGTTCCTTAAGACGCGCGTCGGGCACTTGGCCTTTTTCGTAAAGATCATCCAGCATCTTATTGAGGATGCCGGCTTGGCGCCCGACCGAGCGTCTTACGCCGGCCGCGTCCGAAAGTGTGATGATAGTAAAAATAAAGGTGATCAAAAAAGGCATGGAGACAAACCCATAATACAGCCCAACGGAGGTAGCCAAAGCACCCACCGTGGCGGAGTGAGAACTCGGCATTCCTCCGGTATCAAAAAGCCACCGGAAATTAAACCGTCTGCTTGTCCTCACACCACGGAGTACCTTGATCGCTTGTGAGATAAACCAGGCAAGGATGACTGCGATAAAGGCCTTGGCAGGAGAAAAGGCGGGGGCGCTTAGTTCCACAATCCCTCCAATAAAAGGGAGATTGACAAATCAATTAGTATTTGATATTTTAGCATATTAATAATTCATATTATGAAACTACCTCACTACGCTATGAATTGAAGAATTATAGAAAGAGGCATTTTAAAAAGCAAGGAAGTAAACAATGATCGCAAAAACCCACAGTGCATCTTATCAAGGGATTGACGCGTATCCGGTCGAAGTAGAAGTTGACGTGTCCTTCGGTCTGCCCAGCTTTACGGTGGTGGGTCTTCCCGATCAAGCAGTCAAGGAATCTAAAGAAAGAGTCCGCGCGGCCATTAAAAATTCGGGTCTTTCCTTTCCTTCAAGAAGGATCACCATCAACCTCGCTCCTACGGACATCAAAAAAGAAGGCCCGGCCTTCGATCTACCGATGGCCTTGGGAATCCTTGCGGCAACCGAAGTCATCCCCAAAGATAAATTGGAATCCCTTTTCTTCTTGGGTGAACTCGCCCTGAACGGTTCCCTGAGAAAAATCCGGGGCGCTATTGTCCTCGTCAATGGACTGAAGTCTCGGGGGATGACTTTTATTCTCCCTTCAGAAAATGCGCTGGAAGCTTCTTTGGAAAAAGACGCTCGGATTTTCTTGGCCTCACATCTCTCGGAGGTTGTGGGTTTTTTGCAGGGTAAAAACCCTCTTCAGCGTGTGGAGCCTGCGAGTGAAATGGGACAAGAATTTTTTCGTGATTCGGTGGATTTTTCTGAGGTTAAAGGCCAGGCCTCGGCAAAACGGGCCGTCGAAATTTCTGTAGCAGGAAATCACAACCTCTTATTTGTGGGTCCTCCGGGTTCGGGAAAGACGATGCTCGCCCGCCGCATCCCGACGCTGCTCCCTCCTCTTACTCCTCAAGAGGCCCTTGAGATTACTAAAATTTATAGTGTGGCGGGTCTGGGACCGCATGACTCGAATGCACCGCTTGTTCGCGAACGCCCTTTTAGAGATCCTCATCCTTCCATCTCACAAGTCGCTTTAACAGGAGGAGGAACTTGGCCTCGGCCCGGAGAAATTTCGCTCGCCCACCTCGGCGTCCTTTTTTTGGATGAGTTTCCCGAGTTCCGCCGCGACGCCCTGGAGGCGCTCCGCGGCCCTTTAGAAGAAGGAAAAATCCGTATATCGCGGGCCAAAGGACATTGGGTTTTTCCGGCGTGTTTTCTTCTCGTCTGCGCCATGAACCCCTGTCCGTGCGGCTGGCTTGGAGATTTAAGGCGTGCGTGCCACTGCTCTCTCAATCAAATCCAGAAGTATCATGCCAAAATTTCCGGCCCCATCCTTGACCGGATTGATATGCATATCGAAGTCCCTGCGGTTTCCCAGGAAGTGCTTCTCGGTGAAGAAACTTCGGAGGCTTCTTCTGATATTCGAAAGAGAATCTTACGGGCCAAGGAAAAACAAAAAATCCGTTTCGGGGGAGACATTTTTAAAGCCAATCATTCTTTGCGCCCTAAGGAACTGAAACAACACTGCAAACTCGGGGCAAAGGCCCAGCGAATGATCGCCTTGGCGATTCGCGAGATCGGCTTGAGCGCCCGTGCCTATTTTAAAATTTTAAAAATTGCCCGTACGATTGCGGATTTAGAAGAGAGTGAAGAAATCAACGACTTGCACGTGGCGGAAGCTATCCAATACCGAACGCTGGATCGGAATTGGACGGGTACGGGTTTAAACGTCAGTTAAGGTGAGTGTAAGCTGCCGGGCATACTCGCCTGCTGTAAGATTGGAGGTGGCGACGGCTTTGTAAGTCATCGCGATTTGACCCTGCAAAAGTTTTCCATCTCCTTGGGAATTAGCTTTCTTGGCAATCGCAATATCAGATTCGTTGAGGGTGACAAAGTCTCCGGAAACGGGAGCCAATTCTGAATTGCCGCCTCCTTTAGAATAAGAACCCACTTTAACCTGCAGTTCCATATCAGGCAAAGATCCGTCCAGCTTGGCCATCACAGCCGGCGCGCCTTCAGACTGCATTAAGCCATTGCTTTTAACCTGGTAGACCACGGTTTGGGAATTAGATTCCGCCCCGCTGTGATAATCCGAAAAAGAGAAATTGAGGTCTTTTTGATCACTGTCAAAAAAAAGGTAAGTGGGAACCGAGATGGTGACTTGCTGTCTGAAGGATTCCTGTGATGCGAGAAGGACGGGTGAGACCGCCCCCATCAAAATCAAAATAAGAACTAAAATTTGCTTTGGTTTCAAGGTTTTCCTCAAAGCTGCTTACCTAAAAATAACATTCTTTGAAGAATGAAACAAGATAAAAAACGGGCTTTCGAATTCTTAATTTCTTTTAGTAAGTAAGATGCTTTTGAGGCTTAAGAAGAGAGGTTTTATGTATAAAAACAGCCATCTCGCGTTATCTCTGCGAGATGGCTGTTTATTTGTAGCCAGTTTGATTCTTGGCTTAGATCGTAGTTAACGTAATGTTCAAGATGTGAGTCTGGTCACCCGACGGGACATCGCTTGTGGCAACGGCTTTATACGTAATGGGAATGGAACCATTCAACAATTTTCCATCTCCTAACGAATTTGTCTTTTTAGCCAAAGTGACGTTTTCGGTACCGATGGTCACATATCCGGCTTGCTGGGCTGCGAGTTCCGTATTGCCTGAGGTCTTCGTATAGTTTCCTACTTGAGCCTTCAGATCCAAACGATCATACGCAAAATCCAGATTCGCATTGATTGCCGGTGATCCATCCGCTTGACGCATGTTGTTGCTTTGCATTGTATACGTCACAGTCTGCGCCCAAGACTCTTCCCCTGTGGTTATAAAATCCTGAAACGCGAGGGTAAAGCTTGAGGCATCGGCGGAAATCGACAATACTTCCGGAATTTGAACTGTCACAGCGTGGTTGGTGGTTACCCAATCAGCTGCAAAACCCATAGTAGCTGTGCCTAAACCTAACAATACGGTTAGTACAACTACATTTACTTTTTTCAACGTTGTTTTCATCTGAGTTGTCTCCTTTTTAGATTCTTCTGGGAATGTGGCTTAGCTCCCATGAATGTCAGAACCTTACCCAATAAAAAACATTTTGTCAAGTCTTTGTAAATAAATTTATATAGTATTTAATAAAACGTCTATGCTGTAACTTGTGTTTTCATTTTGGGTTATAGAATAAGAGTAAAGGATTAAACTTTTTTTAGTCTTGAAATAAGGACAGCTTAATTCGTGCCTGGCGGGTCAATTTGAGACTCTTCCAATGCCGGCATGGGTACATCTTTTTCTTGGACGGGAAAGTTAAGGTCGGTTTGGGCTATGAAACCTGCTGGTATTTCAATCTCCAGCGTATCGAGTGATGGGGTGTAATCCGACCTTAAACTCGACTTTTCTATTCTTATCTTTTTTATCCCCGGCTTTAAGTCTTTGAATGAGTATTTTCCACTCTTATCCGTTGTTGCTTTTTGAGCGTCGATAGAAAGCGAGACATTAGCGATGCCCGGCTCATCCAGCGCCCGGCGTCCATCTTTATTAGTATCGAGAAAAACGCTTCCGCCTACGTGTCTCTCAATCGTCATCACGATATCAAAAACCGTAAGTTCACCGGGCTTGCCTTCAAACTTCTCTTCAATCGGAGTGATGGTTCGGTAACCTGTGGGGATGCTAGGAATGTAAAGACGGATTCGGTTAGCTCCCGGTTTGATTTGAAGGATCGAATAAAGTCCCTGCGACGAAGTCACTGCAAACTCCCCCGAATCAAGAACCGCTTGTAATGCTGGAACTGGCACATCGTCTTTATCAAAAATAAAATTTTCATTGATATCCACATAAGCCCTTCCTTTTACTTGGGTTTGCGGAACAATTCCGAAATCAACGCGGGTTTTCATTTTAGGCAACATTTCAAGTTCGTGTTCGCTAGGCGTGGTAAAGAAGTATCCCTCGGGAATTTTGTCAGTAGCTTTAAAAACAACAAGTCCTTCCCAAAGTCTGAGCCGGTAAAAACCCAAGTGGCCGGATTTGGTTTTGGGCCCCCTTTCCACTCCCACTTCCATACCCGGAAGGCCTTCTTCTTCGGCATCCTTGAGTCCGTTGGCATTCTTATCTAAAAAAAAGCACCCTTCGATGGTTGCCTTTTGGGGAAAATAAAAATGGGTATCAAAATTTAAACGTGTCCCGAAGGCGAGTGTAAGCTCCATGCGTTTGGGATTGCCCACCAAAGACTCTATTCTTGTGGCCCTTGTTTCGACATAAAAGGTGCTGTTATCAGGAAGCCTCACATTGACAGAACCCCGCACCTCAAATCGATCTTCATTAATGAAAGGGTCGTGAAGCTTGGGGATGGTTTTCCTTTCATCGGTGTAGCGAAAGCTTGTCCCCACACTGATAGGAAGCCTGCGGAAAGAATGATTGACCCCTCCCGCTAAAGTGAGCTGCCCGGGGTTTGTCCTTTTATCCGGATGCAGATTTGCTTCCTTCTCATCCAATCGGTCCCAAAGATATTGTCCGGAAAGCCAGATTCCTCCTAACAAATAAACGTAATTTCCTCCGCCCACTTCGTACCGGATGGCATTAAAACCCGGTGTATTTTCCGCATCTCCATAACGCTCAAGGGTGGAAAGACCGTAAAGGCGCATGCGTCTAATCCATCTCGAATTAAATGAGATTTCCCTACTCAGCCGCTCGTGGATTCTTTTGCGCGTGTAGGGGAAAGAAGTCGCTAAACGATTGCGATATTCAAAGGACACCTCATTTTTTAATTTAAAAGGAAGGCGGGTTCCCGCACCCGCTTTAAAGTACTTGTTGTAATCGTGCGGGTGTTTGGGATTGACTGACAAAAGATCCCGGGTGATGTCGGCGTCAAATTTTAATTCCACGGCGTCGGATTTTATCCAAGGCATCAAAGGGAGAAATCTTGAATGCAGCTGCCAGCCGCGGCGGCCCTGATCTAATGTGGTTCCCGTAATCGTGCGGTAATTTGGATCGACGTACAGAAAAATATTCTCGGTGTGGGTCCAGCTGTTTTCAAATAGGGCGTGGTACCGCATGGCCGTGTGTCTTCGGTTGTCCAAACCCGTTTGCCCTTTGAAACGCACATAAGGAAAGCCAAAATCAAACCCTGTGTCGTAATTTTTTTCCGCCTGATTGGCTGCGGTGGGGCCGCCCCATTTTTGATAAGTACCCAGGGAAATTTTTCCGCGCTCCCATAGATGATAATCCACCTTCTCACCGGTGAATCGGTTATTGAGTTTAATATCTCTCTGGTTGGTATTGGCGGGGTTATCTAAAAAAGCGCCGCGCTCTTCGCGACCGACAAAAAAAGACAAGTCCAAACGTCCCTTTTCCGGCTTCTCTGCTCTTTTTTCTGTAGGTAACAGGGTAAAGCCCGAGTATCTTGCGCCGGGAAACCCAAACTCACTTAAACTGAGATATTGTTCTCCTCCGATCATGTCATAGTGGTCCAAAATTTTCCCGGGCAAATCCGTATCAAAGAATCCTATCCAGGCGTTTCTTGGAAGGGCCACGGATTTTCTCATGCTTTGTTCTTTGCGGTATTCATAGAAGAAGCTTCCCGCAAGATCACCCAAGGGGGTATTGCCCTTCAAGCTCACGGCGTGATTATAAATTTTACGCACCTCGCTGACCCGGTTTAAAATCTTGCCTTGTTCGAGAATGGAATAGCCGGATTCGTAGGTTGTCTTAAAGGACCTGCTTTTCCGGGACTGATAAAGTTTGGAAGACCCTTGTTTGATCTGCTGTATTTTCTCTATTTCTTTCATCTCACGCGTTACGGTGATTTGAATACTCCTGATCCCCGTCTCTTCCCACACCAGGATGAGGGTCGATCCCAACTTCTGGCCGACCAGATCAATGGCATCCGGTCTCACCTGTGTGATTCGAATCACCTCGGGAGAAGAAACTAAATAACGCGATGGATTGCGGGCAGGAAGGGCAAGAGACTTTCCTATTTCCACACTGTAAGACTGAACCGCGAGATTTTCGGGGGAATGAACTGCCAATTCGATTGAGGGCGACGTCTCAGCAGAAGAGGTTTTAGAAATCGCGAAGGCAAATAGAAGGCAGAAAAAAACATTTTTCCATTTTCCTAAGCGGGGGTAAGACACCTAGGGAATTGAAAATTCAAGCTCCTTAACAATCACCTCCCGGACATTGGGCCCCAACTCAAAACTTACCACCAATTGATATTTTCCGGATGAAAGGGAACTGACGGTGGACTCTGTCTCGCTCGCGCCTTCATCGCCGGGAAACATCCGGATGGTTTTTAAATCTCCTTTGGTGACCAAAGTTTTGTTGGAATCCAAAATATAAAACGTGCCCGAGATCAGAACATCCGTGTTGCCCGTGTTCTTAAAAGTATAGTGAATTTTTAAAGGAGTGTCTGCGGTGGGGGGATCGGATTTGATATCAAGGAGTTTGGCGGTCCGCCGGACGGTGCCTTCGATCTCATAAAAAACCATGGCTCCGAGACGCGGTTGGATTTGTATCGTTGCCTGCGCGTATTTGCCGGCCTCGCCTGTACTGTCTTCGGGCGGAGGAATCCCTTTAAAAAAAACAACGCATGCCGAACCTCCCACACTGTCCGCGGGAGGAGAAATGACAAAGGTGACATCTTTGAATTGTTTGGGCCCGAGCATAAATTGATTTTCTCGTAGAAGCGTCCACTTCGCGCAGGAAAATGGAGTGGTTCCTGCGGGGGGAAATTGGCGGGTCAATCTTCCTTCTTTGTCGACCATGTTGCCTACATCGCTCATATCCGTAATGACTTGCGTAGGGCTTACTCCATTATTCAATACCCGAACCGTAGCATTTTGGGCCTGCCCAGGTTTACCGGTCAGACGAATCAGCGAAGGTGAAATAGAAACACCGAATCCTTTTTTAGCGGGCGCAGCGGCCTCTTCAGCAAAAAGAGACAAGCTTCCAAGGCAGAGAAAAAATATAACAAGAAATATTTTCTTCATACCGCAGAAACCCTATAGGCAATGCTTCCCGAATAACTGCCTGCTTCCTGCTGCGGAGATGCTGCAAGATCATAGATTACAAGGAGTTGAGAGGATCCCCCCGTGGGGCTGGAGCGATAAATTTCTTCCTCTCCGGAAACCAAAGGAGTTTGGTTGGGGACTCTTACGACTCCAGATCCAACTTCTTCTTGAACACGATATAAAACGGTATCGAGCGGAACGGGAGTACCGACTTGATTGGCCGGAGTTTCTTGGACAATTTGAGTAACGATATAGGACTTCAAGCTTCCCCCCACAGGATCAATGTTTAGTCTCACTTGACGAGTGGCCGCCTCGGTGGTAGGCGTGCCGTCAGTTTCTAAATTTCTTAATCGGCCAAAATCGAGTGAATCTCCACCTTCAATAAAGGTAACTTGAAGGTTGATCTCATCCGCGGCCCACGCCCTAGGGACAAAAAACCCAGCCCCTAAAAGGAGGAGCCAAGACAACGCTAAAATTTTCTTATTCTGTTCGAATATCGAGATAAATATTACCATAGTAGAGACCCGCCTCGAAAAGTTTCGTATTTTCTACCGAATATAAAATGCGAAAAACATCCGAACCGCCATCCGGTTTTGAACGGAAAATTAAAGTCTCGCCCGAAGGGATGCTGGACAAACCGGAAAACGCACTCGTCCCTCCTTCTTTTCCTCCTGCCACCATAAAAAGTAATTTTTCATGAGGAAATTTTGTTCCCCTGGCATTCGTGACATCTTCCTCCAGGCGGTGATAGATTTGATAGGATTGACGGATGTTCGACAAAATGGAGACCTCAAGCGATTGAGCGGGCACTTCCGCGTGAGGAGAAAGGGGGCCCAACTGAACCGCCTTGACGCCGGTATCGGAAGCGACTTTCATGGCGGTCACCGGTTCGATTTCAAATAAAATTCTGACAATCTTTATCTCGGTATCCGCCCACAACCCATTGAGGGGAAGAAAAAGCAGGGTACCGAATATCCCCATAAGAAAAAATGCTTTTTTTTGTATCATCGTTTTCTTTAAGTCGGCGCGAAAGTTACCGTTAAGGTCCTAACTTCTTCTCCCGCAGGCTGATCTTCAAGGGCCTGGGCCCGATAGGTAACGACAAAGCTTCCGTCGAGCATTTGCCCGCCTTCTTTTCGGACAATCCCTACCTCGTTGGTGCCGACGGCGATGAAATCGGATTGTGAAGCAGCCAAGGTAGCGTCCCCGCCATTTGCAGTATAAGAGGCAAAAAGGGCTTCAAAAGCAATATTATCAAAGGAGGCGTCAAGTCTTGCCATCACCACGTCATCCGTACGTAAGACCTCATTACCCTGGATGGAATAACCGACGCTTACAGAATTTGTCACCGCATTTTTTTTAAAATCAGGGAACGTTAAAGTAAAGGAAGATTGGTTTGCAGTGAAAGAACCCGCGGTTTGGGAAATAATCTCGAGCTGAACGATTTCCTCGGCGTAAACATTCACCCCCGCACACATAAATAAGATGGGAAGTAGTCTTAGAAGCCGCTGGACAATTTGCTTCATTGCAAGGCCCTCATAGAACGAGAAATCTCGTTAGAGGATTAAGATTTTTTTGCTAATTCGCTCTTGATAATTGAGTCGAAACTTTCATAAGGTACGGCTCCGGGAAGTCTTTGACCGTTGACAAAAAGAGTAGGCGTACCCCGGACTCCCACTTTGCTGCCTTCGGCAATTTCCTGTTGAATAAGATTTTTGTATTTGCCTTGGGAGAGACATTTCTCAAATTTCTTTTGATCGAGTCCTACTTGTTTCGAAATTTCCGTAAGTAACTGGTCATGCTTCGGACCTTGGGTCTCAAAAATTTTGTCGTGGTATTGCCAGAATTTGCCTTGTTCATGGGCGCATTCCGAGGCTTGATGGGTGCGGTCGGCTCCGGCATGCATGGGAAGAGGATAATGACGCCAAACCCTCCGGACTTTGCCTTTGTAGTTTTTCATGACTTGTTCCAAGGTGGGGCCCACGCGTTTACAGAAAGGACAATGAAAATCGCTGAATTCTACGATCGTGATGGGTGCATTGTCAGGTCCTATGCTGGGTCTGCCTTTTAAGTCATCGTTATTAAATTGAACGGGGCCTTCCGCGGCCGGTGAGGGCTGGGCAGGTTTTTGGGTGGGCTTAACTTTTCCCGGGGTGAGAATGTTATTAACTAGATCCACAAAATATTCATAAGGATAAGCGCCGTTGACGGTTTCCTCATTGACAAAAATCGTGGGTGTACCTTGGACCCCTTTTGCTTTTCCTGCGGCAATATCATTTTGAATAGCGCTTTGATAACGGTGGCTCTGCATGCATTCTTTATATTTTCCCATATCCAGACCAACGTTGGAGGCCAGACCTTCCAAATCATCAGGCTTTGGAGAAGATTCGGTTTTATAAATTTCATCGTAAAATTCCCAAAATTTACCTTGCTCATTTGCGCAAGCGGACGCCTCATGGGTTAAAAAGGACTCGCTCCCAGGAGAAGGCGAAAGAGGGTAATGCCGAAAGATTAACTGAACCTTGTCAGGATAATTTTGCACAACTTTTTCCAAAGTCGCGGCAACTTTTCTGCAAAAATGACAGTGAAAATCTGCAAATTCAACCATCTTGATAGGCGCACTAGGCGATCCCTTGGCAGGAGCACCCTTTGCGCCGACCCCAACCTCGGGGGCGGCTCCTGTTTTAACCGAGGGGGCTTCCGGCTGAATCTTGTCTCCCTCTACCTGCACCGCGGCCGATTCGCCTATTTTAAGTTGGATTGGCAGGGCTGAACCCTCGATAAGAATTTTTGGTTTTTCTAAGAAAATCTCGGCGTGATATTTTTTATGAAGTTCTTGGACATAAGCTTTCTTCGCTTCGCCATATTTGATGGTACGCAACTGCGAGGCGATCAAACCGCTTGCCTGCTCAAAGGGCTGATTGCCATAACTTTCCTTGTTTTGCTTATAGACTTGCAGCATATCCTCATAGCCGACATGCACGCGGTTCCAGACATCTTTATAGATTTCTTTGATATCAACGCCTCGGGCTTTGGCTTCCTTTTCTAAAAGCCCGGTATTGATCCAATCTTGGGCGCCCGCCTGGAGACTTCGATATTCTTCATTTTCAGCGGGTGCAAGCTGCTCTGCAATTCGTTCTCTGAGTTCATTCTCTTTGAGCTCGACACCACCAAACTTAGCTATGACTCGATCGGAGGGACGAATGCCACGAGGCCTGATGACGCCGATGAGTACGAGTCCAAAGAGGAACCCAACGACAAAACCTATAAAGAGTGTTCGGGTAGATTGAGACATATTATAATTACTCCATTATATCGGCGAAGACGGTTTTATCTTAAATTTTTTTATAAGATTTTGATTGATCATCCCAGTCAAAAAGGGCTGTTTCTTGAACCTTTTTTTCGCACACCGATACCACCAAGTAAGTAACGCCGGGGTAAGCGGGCCGGCCTTCTGAAATGGCAATCCGCTGGTCCTCGTCGGAAAAATAAGCCCCTGCCTCGACATGGGAATGATAAATGACCCGCATCTCAGTATTTGTTTCCCGGGCCGCCCTCTGGATTTTCAAAAGGTCCTTGGGATCAATAAAGTAGGCGGTACGAGCGGTTCTAGGAAAGCTTACGGGGTCTTGGGCATGATACTCATCTTGGACATTGCGGCAGGGGAAAATAGCGGATAATTGGTCTTTTTGATTTTTAGGACTCAACAAGATTCCGCAAGTTTCGTTAGGATAATCGGCTTCTGCCTGAAGGCGGATTTCTTGGAGATATTCGGAGGGAATAATCACATTCACTAGACTTCCCAAAGCTGGGTACTCAAATAGGTATCTCCTCCGTCTGGAAAGAGAGCGACGATCACTCCTTCTTTGACGGTCTTGAGAAGTTCGAAGACGCCCAAAAGCGCTGCCCCCGAAGAAGGTCCGACCCATAACCCTTCTTCCCGGGCAAGGCGGCGTGTGAGTTCATAGGCGGGTTCAGTTTCTACAGTAATTTTTGCGTCGTGGCGCTTCGGTTCATAAATAGGAACCGGGAGGGCGGACTCCATATTTTTAAGCCCTTCCAAGCCGTGAAAAGATTCCGGCTGAACGGCCAAGGCAAAAACCTTGGGATTTTTTTCTTTAAGAAACCGGCTGGTCCCCATCATGGTCCCGCTGGTGCCAAGACCCGCGACAAAATGGGTGACCTTTCTTTGGGTCTGTTCCCAAATCTCCGGCCCCGTGGTTTCATAATGAGCCTTCCAATTACAGGCGTTGCTGTATTGATCCGGGAAAAAATATTTGCTCGAATCTTTTTTTATGATTTCTTCTACGAGTTCCCGCGCACCGTCAGAACCCAATAAAGGATCTGAGTAAATAATCTTCGCTCCGAATCCGCTCATAATTTTTTTGCGTTCTTCGCTCACATTCTTTGGAACCACGAGCTCAACGGGAAAACCCCTGGCTGCCCCGATCCATGCATAGGCAATCCCCGTATTGCCGGAGGTTGAATCGATAAGAATTTTACCTGCTCGAAACTCCCCTTTTGCCTCTCCTTGTTGGATCATTTTCCAGGCAGCCCGGTCCTTGACCGAACCGCCAGGATTAAACAATTCCGCCTTCGCGTACACTTCAACGGAAGAGGGTGTTCCTTGAGGGAGAATTTTTTTGAGACGAACCAGAGGGGTTTGACCAATACGGTTTAGAATAGAAAACATAGAACTCGGTTTTTCAGTCTTCGTGAGCGATGCCGGCAATTTGCGGGCCCCCGGCATCGTTACGAATCCGAACACGCACAAAGGGACTCCATTCTTTGGCCTCGGGCCTGCGGGTTCTGATCGCAACGTCCAAGGAGGGATGCTCGCTGAAAAGATGTGAGTTGATCTTAAAAACGGGCTCGGTCGTTTCTTCTTTGGCGATTCTTTTTTCTTTTTTCCCTTTTGGGGCGAAGACTTCAAAACGGTAAAGGCTTTTACCAGCATCGACAAAGCCGTATTTGACAGCCAGATTGTCAAAATGGAGCTCGTAGGAATCGCCGGATGGGGCAAGTTCAAAATGATCAAACGGGTTTGCCTGTGAAAACCAATACCGGCCCATCAGATCCCGGCGCTGGATAAGAATTTTTACGATTTCTTCCGCGGTCTTTGGATCGGAAAATTTTCCCTGCGAAACAATTTCCTGGATTTCTTCATTTGTAAAACTCATGATGATTTTGGCCGCCCAAAAGGCGTCCGCTCGGGTTAAATCTTTAAAGGCATAGTAAGGAAGTTGGGTCTTGAATTTTCCAGGATCAAAGTGGCTGTTATCGAAATAACCCACGGCGGGCGAAGCTACTTCTCTATTGGCTTCATCCCAACGTTTCTGCCAGGGCTTGTCCCGAAGGCCGAGCGTCAAAACTGCTTTGGCCGTTTCACCGTAATCCAGCATGTGTTCATGCCCGAATTGCGGAGACTTAGCTCCCCGCGGAGTAGCCCCAAGGCTTGAATTGAAATCGATAAGGTAATGCACAATTTCTTCCTTGCCGTCCTTTTCCTGGACGACATCCAGAGAATTACTTTCCCTCACATCATTATTATTGATCCATGCGTTAAATACTTGAAGAGCCCGAATCACGCGCCGGTCTTCGTGATTGATGGGGTCCTGCGGATCTTTTTCCCGCCTGCCTTGAAATTTCATAGGACCTAAAATTTCTCCCTTGATGATGCGGCTTGCTGAAGCACGGTAGGATCCGTCTTTGGTTTGAGGAACAAAAAGCAAAAACTGATCCAGTTTTTCCGGGGTGAGGTGCACCCGGAAACCGGTCTCGTCAAAAACCTTCGCCCCTTCGCTGATCGCGAGCTGATCCTTGTTGAATTCAACGATGGTGTATTGAGGAATATTGTAGCCCATGGCATAGAGAAACCGGCTTGCGATGGCCTCTGCCCCCGTTCCCAGCTCCAGCGAATCCACAGGATCAAATTTCAAAAGATACTTATCGCCTTTGGCATCCTCAATGAAAAAGCCGGGGGTAATACCGTCAAATTTGCCTTTGGTGATCGTCCAAAGACCCGAGGTATCGGGACCGTCAGTTACCCCGGGGCCTTTTTTTAATTCCTCTAAAGACATCCGGGAACGGCCATGACGATTGATGAAGAAATTTGAGTCCGGAACTTCATCGAAAACATTAATGTCCAACGCACGTTTTTCCCGGCCAAGAAGGCGATAAAATCTATCCAGACGAAGGTATTGAATACCTTCATAATAAATGTTTTGGTCTGACACATCACGGTAGAGTCCGGCTTGTCTTTTGGAATAAGAAGTTTTTGTTGAGGCGGTCTCAGCACAAACACCCGTCGCCAAAAAAACCAGCAAGATAAAAAGGCCGAAGACCTTAAAACGGCGCTTTAGTTGTAACATAAAGTTCTATTCCTTCATTTGCCCGGGCAATTTCAAAACCTATCAGCTGAGTTTTTTCAAAATTAAGCCGGAATCCCATGCCATAAGAGACTCGAAAATCACCGAGTGAAAAATCTCTCCACCGGTCAAACACCTGACCGATGTCAGAAAAAAGGACCGAATCCATCGTCCAGCTCCGGTATTCCCAAGCGACCCACCGGTATTCCATATTGAATAAAATAAGGTCTTGGTCATAAAAACGGTCGCGCATGTAGCCGCGGTGGGCCTCGCCGAAACGGGGGTAGGCCCCGTAGCCTCCCAGGCGCGCCATTTCGAAAAAAGGAACATTGCGGTCACCAAAACCATTATTTTGTTCTGCTAACCCACGAACAGCAAAGACTCTAGGGTCTGAAAATAATTTAAAGAAATGTCCAGCTTCCGCGCGGTATTTAAGATAACCGGTGTTGTTTTCTGTTCCTTTATTGACACCAAAATGTAACCTTTCATACCCTCCTTCGGTGGGCGCATCTTTACTATCGCGGTTGTCGTGCTCAAGATTCATATCCCAACTCAGGATCCGATCCCCCGCAAGGCCAGGAATGTCCTGACGTCCTGTTGCGACAAAAATAGAATCAATGACGCCCCTTCCCCCTTTTCGGCCGTTCGAGATATTGACGTTGCGGTAACTAAAAGTTTGTTTGACATTCCAGGTATTTAAAAACTCATAACCCAAGAAGCCGTCGAGAGTGGTTCTTTCCAATTTATAGGAGGTGCCGTCGCCCAGGCTCGTATGAGGCCCCATTCCATAAAAGTGCTCATCTCCCCGGTTTTCATATTTAAAATTCCCGCCCGTAAAAAATCCTGATTCTAAGATTCTATCTTGTCTTACTTTAAGTTCATAGGCAACGATAGGATCAACAGTCCATAACCCTGAAGCTTCAACGCTCAGATCAGGAAAATATTCTTTTAAGTGGAGAAATTTAACAAACTCCAGATTAAGACCGCCGCCAAACCCGTCTCGAACGCTGGTTCCTTTGTGGACACGGGGCGTGATCCCGAAATCTTTCATGCGTTCGTAAATCCAATCCGCCTTGTCTTTCAAGTGAGTTTCTTCCACATAGACAAGGGTCTTATTGAACGGCCATCTGATGACTTCAAAGGGATAGGTTAAAAAACGATCCCTGAAATTTTGCATGCCTGCGGCTGATTTTGGAGATTCTGAGCCCTCGGGCCAGACAGCGCCGTAACGGTCATAAGAATCTTCTTGGGCCCAAAGTGAAAAGGATGGAAAAAGGGCGAGGGCTAAAAAGATCGCCAAAGAAGAAAAAAGTCTAAAGATTTTCGCGGTGTTTTTCTTCAAGGCTTTTATCAAAGGAATGGAGTTCATGAACTAAAAAATTCCGGAGAGGAATGCGGCGTTTGTCCGGAAGCACCACGAGATATTTCTCCCCGGAAATTTTTGAACGGGTGGCGACGTCGTTGATAAATTGTTCGGCGGCCGCAGCTTTTTTTTGATTGCGCAGATATTTCCATCTTAAATGAATTTCAGCGCGCTTTCCGCTATGTTGAGTTCCATTACGAATGAAATTATAAGGAGACTTGGCGATCCGTTCAAGGAGATACTCGATTCTCGCCCTTTCGACTTCTTTAGAGGCGGGCGGTGAGGCCAGGGCTTTTTCAAAGGTAGTGCTTTCCTCCACGGAAGCGGAGGGAACAAGAGGTATCTCCAAAGGAGGGCTAGACTTCGAAGTGCTGCATCCCGAAAATAAAAAAAGCAGAAGGGTGATCCAAAGAATCATCGGTCAATTTCTAAACATCCAAAGATTCAAATTTCAAATAATCAGAAACCGAACCACCCAATTTAGGCCATCGGCCTTTCAAGTCTGTCTCGCCCACTAAAAATCTTGCAACAAGAGAAAGCCACCTGTCGGAAGAATTCAGCATTCCTTCAAGGATAGAGACGGCCTCTTGCTCTGAAATCTTGCTCAAAGGTTTTTGATCAAAGAGTTTTTCCAAAAGCCCGTAAAATTCTGGACCCACCAGGTTATGCAAAAGCTCCAGGGCGTGGGAGCGAACAGCGTCGGGATGAGGGTGTTCTAAAAGACGCTCATAGATGATCCGCATCGCCTCTCCGGGATAGAGCAATCCGAAACAGCGAAACAAACGTTCAAGGCTTTCATCTGAGAGTGCGCCGAGGGCTACTTCCAAGAATTCTTCTTTTTTGACGGGGCTTTCTTGATAAAAATTCGAGAGTTTTCCGATTTTAAAATAAAGCTCGGTTTCCCTGAAAATTTCTTTTTTAACGAGCGCCTGGTTCCAGCGAATCGAGGGATTGCGTTCCTGTACCTTTGAAAGAGTCTGGATTAAAAGAAACCGGAGCGCATGACCTTGGGTTTGGGAGAGAATTTTAAAAAGGGCGTCGGCTGTTTTTTGGCCGGCCTGGTGTTCCAGAAATTCGCACGCAGAGCGTTTGATGCCCATCCCCTGCTTGGGATCTTCCAAAAGGGTCTCGAGCCTTTTTAAAACGGCAGGCGCATCCTCCTGCGACAATGAAGTTGGTTGATTCGAAACTTCCTTCTCGGCTTGCCGCAAGAGAAGTTCATCTAAGAATTCCCGTTCTTGGCCCATGCCATTTTCGGCAGAATCCTTAGAAGGCGTCTCCAGAGCTTCCCAGCGAATCATATCATTGACCAGTCTCCGGGTGGCCTCCAGATCCTTGCCTGCCCTGTGATAAAGAAGGCATGCAGCGGCCGCCATCTTTCGGGCCAAGGTCGACTCTTCTTTCAAAAAAGTCTTTAATTCACCTACGGTTTTTTCATCGTAAAGGAAACTCAGCACTTCCGTGACCCGGCGAGGTTTTGAAATGGAGCCCTTGCCTTTGTCCGTCCAAAGCCTTTCACGTAATAAATGAAGGTAGGACGATTTCATTTTCCAAACCAAAAAAAGCCAAAACGGCGCTAAGAAAAAAATCAAAATCCCGGTCCGGTCGTTGGGAATCGCAAAAAGGGTTGCGGAAATAATGATCAGAAGCCCCCCCAAACTTTTTGAGACGCGGTAAATCAGCATGTCGATCACCGGTTTGGCGCGGTAGCGGACACTGGAGGAAAGCGGCAAGTAGAGCACTTCTTTGGAAGCCTGCTGAATGGAATAATTAATGCTTCCATCAAAAATTTTAAGGAAGGTAGCGGTCCCCAAAGCTGGGATAAGAACCGTGAAAAGAAACGCTCCAGACAAACCCACAGGAAGAAGGGCGAGTGAAATTCCGATCCCCAAGAGGCGAAGCGACATGCTCGTCGCATAAATTTGCATCAAGAAAGAAATCACATTAAGCCCGGCGCTGAAGGCCCCGAAGAAGGCTGTTTTGGCTTGCTTACCTACCAAGTGAAGTTCCACAATTGCGTTGAATTGGTTATCCACGACGGTGGACGCAACTTTGGCGAACATGACAATGCCGGCAAGCATCCAAAGGTATTTTGAGGTCATAAAAAGCTTCCGTGTGGATTGGACTTCGATCGTGGCCCTTTCTTTTCCAAAACCCGGCGACCCTTCCGGGAGGTATTGCCAAAGAAATCCCACCAGGACAATGCAGCTTGATAAAAGAACGCTGGAAAGAAGCAGCAAGTCTTCGGTGTGAACCCAACGGACGGCGCGGTTAGTTAAAAGACCTCCGATCACTCCCCCGGCACTTCCGCCGCTGATGATCAAACCGAAGAGGCGTTTCGCTTCTTGCGGATTAAAAATATCGTTGGCAAGGGTCCAAAATTGTGTGACGCTTACAATCGAAAAACACGCAACCCAAATATAAAAGAAGGCACTCAAGTAAGGAACCTTGAGATGAAAAAGCCACCAGAATATAATTAAGTTCGAGATAAAGATCGCCAGGACGCCCGTAAAAAAAGTTTTCCGCTGCACCCGTTTGGCAAGCTGCACATAAATCCACGTCACAAAAAGGAGAAAAACTCCCTCGCCTAAATAGACATAGCGGAGCTTTTGGCTTCCCAGCTCTTCCAGGAATAAAGAACTTCTTACCGGTTTCAAAACATAGAGGACCGTGATGGTGATAAAAAAATAAAGGAACATGAGGAGGGCTTTTCTGCCCTCGCCTTTGCGGATATCGAGCGGATTAAAAAAATTCATCAGGCCTCTATTTCGAAAGCGTTTTCCAAGAGATTAAAATGCGGCTCTTCTTCGCCGTTCCATGTGATGGCAAGAATATCAAATCTCGCCTCTTTATTCTCTAGCCGTTTTGACTGGAGATAAATTTCCGCCGCACGGATCATTTTCCGGCGTTTTTTCCAATCGATCGCCTCTTCAGGCAGGCCGAAATTATGATTGCGTCTTGTTTTGATTTCGATAAATACGAGGGTACGCTTTTTTGAAGCGATCACATCAATTTCGCCAAGTTTGGTGCGGTAGTTTTTTTCGAGGATCTTGTAACCTTGTTTTTTCAAAAAACCCCAGGCCAGACCCTCCCCGCGTCCGCCCAATCCAAGAAAATCACTCATAAGAAATGCTTTGCAGGCACTTGTGAACCGGCGCGAAGGTTCGGCGGTGAATTTTGGCGGGGCCTTTTTTGCGGAGCACTTCCAGATGTTCCGGCGTGGGGTAACCCTTGTGCTGGGCAAACCCGTATTCCGGATAATCTCGATCAAGAGATTCCATCAAAGAATCACGATAAACTTTTGCCACGATGGAAGCGGCGGCAATGGCTGCAGACTGGCCGTCTCCTTGGATGATTGCGATTTGTTTCAGGGGCAGGTCAAGCCGGATTTGGCCATCAATAAGAAGAAGGGTTGGAGTTCTAGAAAGTGCCAGGACAGCCTGCCTCATGGCCACTCGCGTGGCTTGCAAAATATTAATTTGGTCGATGATCGTTTCGCTTACCGCTCCGATGCCGATCACTGCCTGCCTGATGATTTGAAAAAAAAGTTCTTTTCGTGTCTCGGCAGAAACTTTTTTGGAATCGTTAAGCCCGGGGAGAGAGATTTTTTTTCTCAGAATCACCGCGGCGGCTACCACCGGGCCGGCCAACGGCCCACGGCCTACCTCATCAACTCCTGCAATGACTTCCGCAGTTTCCTTCTCAAAACGTTGGTCAAATCGAAAGAGCGATCGCTCGCGATCTAGTTTCAACAAGGCGGATTATTTTTTCGTTTTGCTTTGAACAACAAAGATTTTTTCAACGGTCGGAGAATGCAAAGGAAAAGTCTTTTCCACTTTGTCTCCGTAAGCCTCTTTGACCACAGTGCAAGTGACGCCCAGTCCGCGTCCCCGCCTTGCCGTACAAGTTCCCTCAAAAAGTTGGGTTCTTGTTTTTTCTCCTTCCTTCACGCGGAAATAAACTTTTAAGGTATCCCCGATGCGAAAAGCGGGTAAGTCTTTTTTCATAAAAGGAGCTTCTGTTTTTTCTATGAGATTCATTTTGATTTCCTCTTTCCATTCTTAGGCCCGCGTCCGTTATGAGAAACCGCCAAAAGATCCGGGCGGTTTTTTTGAGTTTGACGCAGCGCTTCCATTTTTCTCCATCCTTCAATTGCTTGATGATTGCCGGAAAGAAGAACCTCCGGTACTTTCATTCCCCGAAAACTTCGGGGTTTTGTGTATTGTGGAAATTCCAGGCCCGCTTCGCTAAAACTTTCTTCTTTGATAGACTCTGGGTTTCCTAAAATTCCGGGCCCCAGACGAACCACACTTTCGATCAAACATAAAGCCGGGGCCTCACCACCCATCATAATAAAATCACCAATCGAAATTTCCTGGTCGGCCAAGCCCTCAGAGACCCTTTCATCGATCCCTTCATAATGACCGCACAATAAAATCAAATGCTTCTTTTTTGACAGCTTTTGCGCAAGGTCCTGCGTTAAGGGCCGCCCCCGGGGCGTCAAGAGAATCACCCAGCCCTTTCCGGGAATCGATTCCACACATCGGAACACAGGCTCGGGTTTCATCACCATCCCCGCGCCACCGCCGAAGGGTTTTTCATCCACGGTTTGGTGCCGGTCGTCCGTAAAATCGCGGGGGTTATGAACGTGAAATTCAACTTTTCCCTCGGACTGGGCCCGTTTAAAAATAGAATTTGAAAAGGGCCAATCAAAAAAATCAGGAAAAAGCGTAACCAGATCGATGCGCATTTTTAATCAGCTTATGCCTTCGATTTTTTCTGTTCCTTAACCAGATTCGCAACCGTGGCACTTGGTTTAGCGCCATTTTTCACCCAGGTCTCATATTGATCAAGCCGGATCCGGATTTCAGGCGGATTGACAAGTGAGTTGTAAGAGCCCAGCTCTTCCAAGAGGCGTCCGTTACGCGGCGCAGTACGATCAGTCACAATCACGCGCCACTTTTTTAAATTTTTTGTTCCCACTTTTTTCAGTCGTATTACATTCATGGTGATTGTTCCCCTTTATTCTTTCTCTCGGGTTACCCGAGCCCCTAGTTTTGAAAATTTCTCTTCGATTTGTTCATACCCGCGGTCTAAGTGATACACACGGTGGACCTCGGTTTTTCCTTCCGCCACCAGACCCGCCAAAAGAAGTGCTGCGCTTGCCCGCAAATCGGATGCCGTGACGGGCGCCCCGCTCAATTGTTTTACCCCGTGGACAATCGCGCTATTGCCCTCAAGAAAAATCCGCGATCCCATACGATTCAGTTCAGCGACGTGAATGAACCGGTCCGGATAAATTTTTTCTGTGATGACACTGATCCCCGGGGCCACCGTCATCAAAGCCATGATCTGGGCCTGCAGATCTGTCGGAAATCCAGGATAAGGATGCGTCGCGAGGTCCACGGGTTGGAGTTTTCCATTCCGCTTGATGTGGATCCCATTTCCTTTTCTTTCTATTTTGACCCCGCTTTGGAGGAGTTTATCCATCAAAGCATTTTGATGTTCGGGGATTGCCTTCTTCACAAGAACATCACCGCCTGTGATCGCAGCCGCTACCATATAAGTCCCTGTCTCGATACGGTCCGGGATGACTTGATGCCGCATTCCTCTCAGATGTTTCACGCCTTCAATTTGGACGCGCGGGGATCCTTCACCGTGAATCTTTGCCCCCATTTTTTTGAGGCACGCTGCAAGATCCACTACTTCGGGCTCGCAGGCTGCATTTTCAATGACCGTCGTCCCTGAAGTAAGCGTGGCCGCCATCATCACATTTCCCGTAGCAAGAACGGAGGAGCCAAAAGATCCTCCCAGAAAAATTTCGTTTCCGCGAAGTTTCCGCTTTGCCCGCGCTTTCACGTAACCATGTTCGATATCAATTTGAGCGCCCAGGCCGCGGAGGCCTTTTAAATGAAGATCAATAGGCCGGGGCCCAATCACGCACCCTCCGGGAAGTGAAACTTCCGCATATCCAAGCCGTGCAAGCAAAGGACCCAACACACAAACGGAGGCACGCATCGTACTGACTAATTTATAAGGAGCAACGGGTCTTAGATTTTTCCCGGGCTTAATCACCAAAGTTCCTGCTTCATAGTGAACCTTGGCCCCCAAAGAATGAAGAAGCTTCATCATGGTAGAGATGTCCCGAAGATACGGGACATTTTCCAAAATGGATTCTTCATCGCTCAGAAGTGCTGCCGCCATAATAGGAAGCGCTGAGTTCTTAGCCCCCGAAACCTCGACTTCGCCTTTCAGCCTTCGGCCGCCGTGGATAACGAGCTTATCCATTCAATCCTAATCCGCCGACAATCCGGTCGATCTGATTAAAATCTTTGAAAACATTCACTTGTTGAAAATTTCCTTTAAAAAAAGATTGCACGGCCTTGCTTTGGTCCCAGCCCATTTCAACCCAAAGACTTCCGTTGGGTTTAAGGCAACGAAGATTTTGAAAAATCATCCGGTAAAAATGAAGCCCGTCTTCTCCGCCGTCCAGGGCAAGCCCGGGCTCTTTGCAAACTTCCGGTTGAAGACGCTTACAATCCTTTGTCTTTATATAAGGAGGATTGGAAAAAATAACGTCAAATTTTTTATCACTAAAAAAACTGAGGCCATCTGCTTGAATCCATTCAAGCCGATTGCTGACCCCAAGACGCTCGGCATTTCTCTGTCCAAGTGAAATCGCTGGGGCCGAAATATCCGAACCCACGCCCTTGGACCCGGGAAACAATTTCGCAATCGTAACCGCAATATTCCCGGAACCTGATCCTAAATCCAAAAACCGGAATGAATCCTTGCTAGAAAAACCGGACAATTGAGTAAAGGCCCCGATCAAAATCTCTGTCTCGGGCCTTGGAATCAGAACCCCTTCTTCCGCCTCAAGCTCGTCTTCCCAAAAAGGGGCTCGCTTAAGAAGATAAGCGAGAGGAATTCTATGTTTTCGGTTCCTGACCAAACGAGAAAATTCTTGGCAGAGCTCCTGATTAAAATCTGTCTCGAAATAAATTCCTGATCGGGAAACACCCAAGAGTGTTGAGAAAATAATTTCGCATTCTTCTTGGGCCTCTTCAGGGCTTAAAAATGAAAGCTCTTTTTGCCCCCACTCGACAGACGACCGAAGATCCTTAGCGTGCACTAAAACGTTACTCGCCATCGTTTTCCCCGGCGAGGCGCCGAGTCCTTTCTTTTTTTTCCAAAGCTTGGAATAATTCTTCCAAATTTCCGTTTAAAATATCATCGAGGTTATGCAAAGTCAAACCTACCCGGTGGTCACTCACCCGGCTATCATGAAAGTTATAAGTTCGTATTTTTCCGGAGCGGTCGCCTGAGCCCACTTGCTTTCTGCGGGCAGCCCGGATTTTTTCGTCTTGCTCCTTGCGCTTCAATTCCAGAAGCCGCGTTCTTAAAATCCGGAAGGCCTTGGTCTTATTTTTATACTGCGACTTTTCGTCCTGACAACTGACCACAAGCCCGCTCGGAATATGAATGAGCCGGACCGCGGAATCGGTCTTATTGACGTGCTGTCCGCCCGGGCCTGAAGACCTAAAGGTCTCAATCCTAACTTCTGTAGGCTGGATCGCTACATCCACCTCTTCCGCCTCAGGAAGTACCGCCACCGTGACGGCCGAGGTATGAATCCTTCCGCTTGCCTCAGTCTCCGGAACGCGCTGCACGCGGTGGATCCCGCTTTCATATTTAAACCGGCGATAGGCATCCGGACCTGAAACTCCAAAAATAATTTCTTTAAAACCACCTTTGCCCGCAAGGCTCGTATCCATCACTTCCACTTTTAAACCGCGGTCTTGGGCGTAACGGCTGTACATCCTAAAAAGATCGCTCGCAAAAAGTGCGGCCTCCTCGCCCCCGGTACCCGCCCTGATTTCTACGATCGCGTTTCTAGCGGCATCGGGGTCATCTTCCCGCAGGATCTGGTCTTCTATGTCGCGTTCTAACTGATCTTTTGTTTGAAGAAGTTTTGTTTTCTCTTCTTCATAGAGACGTTTCAGCTCGGCTTCGTGGCCCGCCTCTTTTAAAAAAGACTCGATCTCCGCGGCTTCTTTTTCAATCTTCAAAAATTCTTTGAAAGGTTTGAGGACGATCAAAAGCCCGGCCAGTTCTTTAGAAAGCGTCTGAGTTTTGGAAGGATCTCGGGCGATTTCAATCTGGCCCAAGAGGTTTTCAATTTCCTCGGACCTTTTCAGAATTTTTTCGAGACGGAGCCGGGGGAGCACAAAAGGGTTTTACTCCGGGTTTACTTCTTACTGCTCTTTTTGCCGGAAGTAACCTTTCCCGCATACTTTTTCTGAAACCGGTCAATGCGTCCTGCCGTATCCACGAGCTTTTGTTGGCCCGTATAAAACGGATGGCAGCTGGAACAGATATCCACCGACACGCGGGATTTCGTACCGCGCGTCTCGATCATGTTGCCGCAAGCGCATTGGACCACCGAGGGTCCGTAGCTGGGGTGTATTCCTTCTTTCATTTTCATTACTCCATTTTATTCATGTTAGAGAGAAATTCGCTGTTGCTTTTGGTTTTTGCCAAACGGTTCACCAAAAGTTCCATCGCCTCGGTCGGATTCAGTTCATTGAGAACTTTCCGGAGGATCCAAACCCGTTGAAGTTCATCCGAGGGAAGCAGAAGCTCCTCTTTTCTAGTGTTGGATTTTTTGACATCGATGGCGGGATAAATTCTCCGCTGGAAAAGGTTCCGGTCGAGCTGAAGTTCCATGTTGCCGGTTCCTTTGAATTCTTCAAAGATGACATCGTCCATGCGCGAACCCGTGTCGACCAAAGCTGTCGCAATGATCGTAAGGCTTCCGCCCTCTTCGACGTTTCTTGCGGAACCGAAGAAACGCTTGGGCTTGTGGAGCGCGTTGGAATCGATACCGCCTGAGAGAATCTTTCCTGAATGCGGCACGACCGTGTTGTACGCCCGCGCAAGACGTGTGATCGAATCAAGAAGGATCAAGACGTCGCGTTTGTGTTCCACCAGCCGCTTCGCTTTCTCCAAAACGATCTCCGCCACCTGCACATGCCGCTCAGCCGGTTCGTCAAAGGTGGAAGAAATGACTTCGCCTTTCACCGAACGCTGCATGTCTGTCACTTCTTCCGGACGCTCATCGATCAAAAGGACGATCAGATAAACCTCCGGATGATTTTGCGTAACACTATTGGCGATTTTTTGCAGGAGGACTGTCTTGCCGCTGTAAGGTGCGGCTACAATCAATCCGCGTTGCCCTTTTCCGATGGGTGTCAGAAGATCCATAACCCGCATCGAAATTTCGTTGGGCGCAGTTTCCAGACGAATTTTTTCTTCCGGGTAAAGAGGCGTCAGGTTATCAAAAGGAATCTTGTCCCTGATGGCTTCGGGATCCTCATAATTGACCGCTTCCACTTTCAGCAGCGCAAAATAACGCTCGCCCTCTTTAGGGGAGCGAATTTGTCCGCTTATCGTGTCACCGGTTCTTAAATTAAATTTCCGGATTTGGCTTGGGCTGCAATAAATATCATCCGGCGAAGGAAGATAATTGTAATTGGGAGAGCGCAGGAATCCAAATCCGTCTTGGAGGATTTCAAGGACGCCTTCCCCATACATGAGCCCGGATTCTTTGGCCTTCGCCTCCAAGATTTTAAAAATCAAATCCTGTTTTTTGATGCCGGTGGGAAGCTCGACTTTGAATTTCCTCGCCAAGTCATGAAGATCATTGATCTTCATCTTCTTGAGGCTGGCAACATCAAGCCCCCTGTCTCCATCGGGCCGCGTAAAAGTAGTAGGCGGCGGCTCCTGTCTTTGGATCGGGGGCCGGGACTCCGTCTCTTCCACCGAAACCGGTTTGGGGACATCGTTGGTTCTTCTTCCTGCTGGGTTACTTGTTCTTTCTCGTTCTCTTTCTCTTTCTCTAGCCATTGTTTTTCAATTGGCTCCTTTCTGAATATTTAAAAGTTCACTCCAAATTGTCTTAACTTGTTCTTTGGTTTTTTCGAGGCCATTCGAATTATCAATGAGATAATCCGCCCGTCTGTTTTTTTCCTGATCGCTCATTTGGGCAAGCCGGCGTTTTTCGATCTCGCTTTTTCCGAAACCTTTCGCCCGGAGACGCTTCAATACTTTTTCGCGCGGGGCTTTGACGACAATCGTTTTGTCGCACCGGCGGTCAAAACCTGTTTCAAAAAGCAGCGGGATTTCCATCAGTGAAATCCCTTTTCTTTTTTTCGCCAGATCCTCTTCGATGCGCTGAAAAACATAAGGATGAATGACGGACTCGAGAACTAAACGCCTCGAGGGATCTTGAAAAATGATTTGGGCGACCTTGGCCCGGGTCAAACTTCCTTTGATTTCCGGAAAAAGCGACCGGATCTTTCTAGAAACCGGATTGGTTTTATGGAACACTTCATGAGCCAGCCGGTCGGCGCTGATCACATGCGCCCCGTTTTTTTTAAAAAGTCCCGCCACGGTGCTCTTGCCGGCTCCAAAACTGCCGGTAAGTCCCACCCGAAGCGGCCTCTTTTTTTTATTCCCTGAACCACGTTTCACTGACATTAACCTTAACCTTTAAGGGAACCCGGAGTTTACCGGCCGATTCCATTTCCCGGATAATAAGTTTTTTTATGGCCGCTTCTTCGGAATTCAAAATATCAAAGACAAGTTCGTCGTGGACTTGCATGATCATCAAACTCTTGAGCTCTTGGCGTTCGAGCTCTTTATGAACCGAGATCATGGCGAGTTTGATCAAATCGGCGGCCGCCCCTTGAATAGGCGCGTTGATCGCTGCGCGCTCCGCCATCGCCCGAAGCTGCATATTTTTTGCTCCGATCTCAGGAAAATAAGAACGCCGGCCTAGAAAAGTGGTGAGGTATCCGTCTTTACGCGCTTTTTCTTTTTGAGCTTCTAGGTATTCTGAGACTCCCGGATAACGAAGGAAATAGGCTTTGATAAAATCATCAGCTTCTGAGACCGAAATCCCAAGATCTTGCGATAGACCAAAGGCTGTTTTTCCATAAATGATGCTGAAATTAATGGTCTTTGAGGCATTGCGCATTTCATACGTCACATCTTTTTCTTCGAGGCCGTAAAGAAGGGTGGCTGTAAAACTATGAATGTCGCGGTCTTCCAAAAAGGCCTGGATCAAATTTTCATCTTCAGACAGGTGCGCCAGGATCCGGAGCTCAATCTGTGAATAATCGGCAGAAAGGATCTTGCGGTCTTTGGCGCGTGCGACAAAGGCCTTCCTGATCTCGCGGCCGGTTTCGGTTTTAATCGGAATATTTTGAAGATTGGGCTCAGAACTTGAAAGCCTGCCTGTGGCAGTGACGGTCTGGTGATAAGAAGTATGGATTAAACCGGTCTCGGGATTCACCATCTCGGGCAGCGCGTCAAAATAAGTGGATTTGAGTTTTGCCTTCTCGCGGTATTCAAGAAGCAGCTTCGGAAGCGGATAACTTTCCGCGAGCTTTTCGAGCACGCTGACATCGGTGGAAAAACCTGTTTTGGTTCGTCTGATCACGGGAAATTTCAATTTAACGAAAAGGATTTCGGCGAGCTGTTTGGTGGAATTGATGTTAAATTCTTCACCCGCTCCGCGGTAAATGTCGCGGGTAAGACGTTCAAGATCGCCTGCCATCTTTTCGGAAAGTTTGGCCAGAAACTTAAGGTCAATTTTGACACCGTTCATTTCCATTTGGGCCAGGACTTCAGAGAGAGGAAGTTCGAGGGTCTCGTAAAATTCCGTCAGCTCCAGCGCCGCCAATTTATCTTTTAAGATGGGAATCAGCCGGTAAACGCAGTCCGCATCTTCACAGGCGTATTCGCTGATTTTTTCCAGTGCGACTAGATCCATGGATTGAAGTTTGGTTTTGCCTTCGCCTTCAAGAAGCGATTTCGTGGTAATTTTTTTGACATGGAGAAATTCAAAAGAGATGTCATCGAGATTGTGGTTGAGCTTAATGGGGTTGGCGAGGTAACTGGCGATCATCGTATCAAAACAAATTCCCTGCAAATGAACCCCGTGACGGCGCATGACGATGGAATCATATTTAATGTTTTGCCCGGCTTTTTTGTATTTTGGATTTTCTAAAAGGGGTTTGACGATCTCCAACGCGCGCTTTTCGGGAATGCCCGGGCCTTTGTGCCGGTCTGAGGAAGTAGGAATATAAGCCGCCTTGTAATGCTTCCATGAAAAACTCATCCCCACCAGACAGGCCCGCATGGGATCGGCTGACGTCGTTTCAGTGTCAAAGCTAAAAAAATCCACTTTCTCTAGATCCTTCACCAAAGCGGTTAGGTCTTTCTCATGGGTAATCGATTGGTAACACCGCGCGGCGCTTTTTTCCTCACCGGTAGGAGTGAGCTCTTTTAAAAGAGTGCGGAATTCGTAACGCTTGAAAAGCTGGCCGAGTTTTTCTTCGTCCGCAGGCTTCATTCGAAGGTCATCCCAATGGATTTCAAGAGGAACTTGAACGTCAATTTGCGCCAGGTCTTTGGAGAGCCGGGCGATTTGTTCATTCTCACGCAGTGTTTGAACCAAGGCTTTTAATTTCAAACCATTAATATTTTTATAGAGACTGTCGACGGAGCCGTATTCTTGAATGAGACGAATGGCGGTTTTTTCTCCAATGCCCGGAACGCCCGGGATATTGTCGGAGGAATCTCCCATAAGCGCCATCACCTCTACCACTTTTTCTGGGCCTAAACCTTCAAATCGTTCCATGACTTTTTTTGAGTCGTAAATGAGTCCCTCTTTGTGAGTGTTATAAATTCTGATTTTGTCATCCACCAGCTGCAGCGCATCTTTGTCGCCTGTGACAATAAAAACCTCAAAGCCTTCTTTTTCCGCCCGCCGCGCAATGGTCCCGATGAGATCGTCCGCCTCATAACCCGGCATCTCAAAAAGGCAAATCCGGTAGGCCTCGGTCACCAGTTCCTTAATGGCCGGCATCTGTTCGATGAGGTCATCGGGCATGGGTTTGCGGTGCGCTTTGTACTCTTTGTACCGCTCATGACGAAACGTGGGTTCCTTACGGTCAAAACAGATTGCAAGGTAATCCGGTTTCTCTTCATTCACGAGCTTTCTCAGCATGGTCACAAATCCATAAATGGCATTTGTGGCCTCGCCGCGCGACGTTGAAAGAGACCTAATGGCGTAAAACGCCCGGTAACAAAAAGAATGTCCGTCAATGAGAAACAGACGTTTAGACATAGGGTTTCATGCTTAAGGTGAGTCAATAGCCAGAAAGAACGTTTTTACTCGCTTACAATTTACTCTATTATTTAAGATTCGGAGCCTGGGAGGAGATTGGAAGGGGTAGTCCCACGCGTAACCTTTAATCCCTGAGGCTGCGCTATGATAACTAAAACTTTCGCCCCTTGCAACCTCAAAATCCGAGGCTGTCTTTGCCTTATTTTTTCGCCTTGCCCGCACCTACGGTCCGAACAATTTTCTCGGAGAGTTCTTTAGGTTCGTAAGCGGCCTGCATAGCAGAATCAAAAGAGACGAGATTGGCTTCATAAAGCTCGCGTAAGTGATCATCCAAGAGTTTCATTCCGTACCGGGCCCCGGTCTGGATCTCAGAGGTAATCTGATAAGTCTTTCCTTCCCGGATCAGATTCCGGATAGCGGGTGTTGCAATCATGATTTCGAAGGCGCCCACACGGCCTTTTCCGTCCGCTTTAGGCAAGAGGGTCTGCGAGACAACGGCAATAAGGGTTGCAGAAAGCTGAACGCGAACTTGTGCCTGTTGGTGCGATGGAAAGACATCAATAATACGGTCGACGGTTCTGGCCGCGCCTGTCGTGTGCAAGGTCGCAAAAACCAGGTGTCCGGTTTCTGCTGCACGAATGGCGGATTCCATCGTTGCAAGATCGCGCATTTCACCGATAAGAATAACGTCCGGATCCTGGCGAAGGGCCTTGACCACGGCTTCAGAAAAATCAGAGACGTCCTCGCCCACTTCACGCTGCGTAATCAAGGCTTTTTTGTGAGGGTGCATGAATTCGATTGGATCCTCAACCGTAATAATATGTTTGGGGAGGTTTTCATTGATGTAATTGAGCATGGACGCCAAGGTGGTCGTTTTTCCGGAACCCGTCGGACCTGTGACAAGGATCATGCCGCGAGGCCGGTTCAAAAGCTCGATAACTTTTTCTGACAGTCCAATCTCTTCGAATTTAAAAAAACGGTTGGGCAATGGGCGCAGTGCGATTCCAAAATTTCCCTTTTCTTTAAAAACCGACGCACGAATCCGTGCTTGCTCGTTGAAAGAGAACCCAAAATCTACACCTCCTACCTCAGCAATTTTTTTTCGATGTTCTTCGGTGGTGATTTCACGAGTCATCGTTTCCAGGTCTTGGGGAGTTAAAGGTTTGGGGTCAAAGGAAATGAGGTCGCCATGAATACGGTAAGTGGGTCCGCGGCCCACCGAGAGGTGAAGGTCTGAGGCGCCTTTTTCGAGGGCTGCTTGAATGAGTAAATTAATCATGTTTTATCTCTTGCGATCATTTCCTATGAAAGTGTAGCCGATTTATCCCAATTTACAAATTCCGAGCACAAGAATCATGGCGATCCAAAAGAGCGCGGGATTACCTTGAACCCTTTCAGGCACGTCTGAAAGCCTAAGCCTATTCCATAAACCTATTAATACCCATTCTAAAAACCCGGTCACAAGGGGCAGGGACAAGCCCAAAAAGAACCTCATCGTGGAAGCTGGGATAGCGCCATCTTCTAAGGTCCAGGCAGAGAAGGCAAAGAGCGCCAGGGCAAACCGGCTGATCGCAAGAGCGGCTTCTCCCCTGCCTTCTTCTTTTTTCTTTATTCCATTAACCGCCCAGTCCAGAAGGATCGCCCAAAGAAAAATGCTGGCCGTTCCCAATTCTTGATACCCGCTGGGACTCCACGCAAAAATGTTACAAATATTATGAATGACGACAAGCACCGCGACAGCTCCAAAAAGCCGGAGATAAAATTTTGCAAGCCTGCCTGCGTCGGCGGTCCGCGCCTGGCCTTTTTGAAGAGCGAAAAGGCTTGAAAAGCCAAGAAGCAAATAAAGCCACTCAATCATTATTTCGATTCCTTTTTTTGGATAAGACGGTGAGCGTGAGTCCCGCCAAAAAATAACTGCCGCTAGGATGCTGGAAAAATAAAATCCCGGCCCGCACACCCAGGCATTCGGCCAACGCACCGTGAAAAGCGAGGATCATAAAAAAGAAAAACGAAGTAAAAATAATTTTGGTGAGGATAGGTTTCTTGTTCTTCCTTTTTTTGAAAAGGTCCGGCGGACTCAGGATAAGCACACTTGCCAAAAGAAGAATGGAAACGGAAAAAAACTTTTCTGCGATGACAACAAACACTAAAAGAAGAAAGAAATATCCTAAACGCTCGATGGACCGGTGCAGGACCGCCTGAATCAGGAAAAATCCTAAACCGGCTAAAAGAAATATTGCAGAACCGACGACCGCATAAATAAATCCGTTTTCCATTTGGAGGGTAAATCCGAGGACGGGCAAAGACGCCAGAAGGGCGCGAAGGAAAAGAGAATTCATTTCGGGGCGAGGTTGAATCCGTAAACTTTTCGCGTACCGGCGGGACGAAAGAGCTGGTCAAACCAAGGGTTTAAGGCATTCATCCACAAAATGGCGTAGATGATTCCTTGAAAGAAAGGAAGAGGCTTTGAAAAAAGCGCGCTTAAAATCCCGGCCCCCAAGGCAAACCATTGTTGCCCCATCCGGGTAAGCGGGGTTGTGACCGGATCGGTCACCAGAAAAAATGCGGCGATAAGAAGCAGCCAATCAAAATTGCCGCCGGGGTTGCCTAAAGCGAGAGAAAAGAGAACATAACCTGTTAAATAAAGAAGAGGCGCTTCCCAGCGGATAATTTTAGAAAAAAGCAGAACAAGTCCTCCAAGGGCTGTTGCTGTGATCAAACTGTAGGATTCGACGCCTATTAAAGGAATTCCAAAATTTAAGGACTGTGCAAAGGCTACGAAAATAAACGCGCAGCCAACGACCGCGGGATGAAACGGATTCTGGCCAAGGCCTCCAAAAATTTGTTTTCCAAAGATCATTCCAAAGGCCGCGCCCAGGGCAACCTGCCAGGACGCTAAATGCACAGGGATAAATAAAGCAAAGAGAAGTGAAGCGAGAAGAGCGCTTCCATCGTAAAGACTCACGCGCTTTCTTAAAATTTTCTGCATTCCCATTTCACTTAAAAGACCCGAGGCGGAAGAGATGGCAAGCGTGCGGAACGCGTCAAATTTTTCAGTCCACAAAAACACGAAGACCAGGGGAAAAAGGGCAAGGATAAAAGTCCACATGATCCGAGGGACAGAATTGCTCGACCGGATATGAGGCGCTTTGCCTTTAGGAATTGGCATTCGCGTATTGAATCAGTTCCACCATCGGACGTTTGGAGGGACAAACGTAGGAGCAGTTTCCGCATTCAATACAAAGGCGGGCATCATACTCTTGGGCGACATCGAAAAGATCTTTTTCGGCGGCCAGTGTAATCATCACGGGAGAAATATAAGCCGGGCAATTATCCACACAGAGCCCGCAGCGGATGCAAGGCTCGATCGATTCCGGTTTCGCCACTTCAGGCGGAAGACCCAGAATCGCGGCCGATCTTTTAAGGACGGGAACATCCAACGTTAAAAGTTCAGTACCGCTCATCGGCCCTCCCAGAATCGTCTTGGCCGGTTTTCTTAGGAAACCTTTGGAGTGCTTGATCGCATCTTCCACCAAGGTCCCCGCGCGAAGCCAAAAATTCTTCGGCTGGGCGACACACTCGCCGCCGATCGTGACCACCGTTTCATAAAATGGTTTTTGCAACACGACGGCTTCAAACGCGGCGTGGGCGGTTGCGATATCAAAAACAACCACTCCGGATTTTGCCGGGTGATCTCCGTGATGAATTCTTCTTCCCAAAATTTCACGGATGAGAATTTTTTCATTGCCTTGGGGATAACGCGCAGGCGGCATCTTTACCCGCACGTTGGAGCGGGCCAAAAAAATTTTGCTTTTGAATAGTTCCGCGGCGTCTTCTTTATTATCCTCCACGGCCAAGATCACATCTTGGGCCCCTAAAGCGCGTCTTAAAATTTCCGCGCCCTTTAAGATTTCCGAAGGATGACTCATCATCAGACAATATTCTGACGTAAGATACGGCTCGGATTCGCAGCCGTTGATAATAAGAGTGTCGATAGGGTGAGAAAGGGCGGGAAGAAGCGAGATGACTCCCAAGTCACGGAGAATTCCTACGATGTTACGCGGTTCCAGGGATTCCCATCCCGCGCGCTCTTGTCCTACTCCTTGGGCAGGTTCATCTTTTCCGTCAGATAAAATTTCAATGGCTTCGAAATTTTCAAAAAGGGGGTGCGGGAAAGATGCGATCTGATTTACTTTTCCGGACAGGGAAGCATGCGCCGCGGTAGAGTTTTCATCCTCGGGTTCCGCGATTTTTTGACCCCGCAGAACTCGCTCGCCTTCTTTAACAAGGGAGCGAAGACTTACCGGAGCGGATCCGCAAAGCGGAATCCGGACGCGTTTGGATGCCCAAGGCTTTGCGATCGTCCATGGCATCGTCGTCGCCTCTTTTTTTCCTTCAAGCTTAATTCCGCCTTTGAGTGCTTTCATGACAGGATTAGTTCCACAAGCGGAAGTACAACGTCCCGTTCGCCGCTCAACACGCCTCAGCGAGGCGTGTTTCGCCCGCGCGTCCGGCCTCGCTCCTGGCCATAAGAGAAATAAGAGACAGTGATTGGGTGGCCAGTCCATGCCCGCTCGGCCTTCCGAGCGCGCCCAGGCCGTGTCCTTCCGCAAGAGAAACCATTTTTTAAGCGACCTCTCATTAGCCGGAGTCGGCGTTGGACCGTCGGCGAAAAATCCGGAAAAGATTTTTCGCCAGGTCCATCGAACGAAGGCGACACCTTATCCGTTTTAATCTTGGATTCTGCATCTTCACAAATAAGTTTTGCTTTCTCGTTCTCTCGCCTCATTTGGAATATTCCAGTTTTGATTCTGTATTCTCGATTGTCGCCTGAGCGTCCGGCGAAGGCAAGAGAGGTCGCGAGAAAGATTTCGCTGGATTGAAACGGCCGGAGCGGTAGCCAAGAAGATCAAGTTGAATCCTTTGAAAGCCAAGGGCTTTGAGTCTCGCTAGAGATTCTTCGCGCACGTGTTGGTTTTGAAAAAAAGTTCCGGTTTCGTCAGAGCCGACTTCAATCACCGCTGTTTCTTGGAGCCAGCGAAGGCGCACGATTTCAAATCCAAGCTCTTTAAGGATGCTTTCTCCGACTTCGACTTGGCTGAGTCTTTCCGGCGTAATCGAAGTCCCAAAAGGAATGCGGCTGGAAAGACAAGCGGCCTGGGGCTTGGACCAAGTGGAAAGCCCGAGCGACTGAGAGGTCTCGCGGATTTCTGATTTAGTAAAACCAGCTTCGACCAACGGACTTTTAATTTCGTATTCGGCAGCGGCCTTAAGGCCGGGGCGCCAATCCCCTAAGTCATCTTGATTCGTGCCATTCAAAATAAAGGGGTATCCCAATTTTTGGGCTAAGGGAATCATGTGGGAATAAAGTTCGGTTTTGCAAAAGTAACAGCGGTTAATGGAGTTGGAGGTGTAGGAAGAATTTTCGAGCTCATTCGTTTCTATCACTTGAAGCGGGGCATCAATTTCCTCGGCAATTTTTTTGGCGGCTTCGAGTTCAGCCGCGGGAAGTGAAGGGCTTTTGGCAATCACGCCAAGGACATTTTCTTTTCCCAGGACATCGCGGGCAATTTTTAAAACGAAAGCAGAATCCGCGCCGCCCGAAAAGGCCACGAGAACTTTCTTATAGGAGAGTGTGACCTCCCTAAGAAGCTGGAGTTTGTCTACGCAATCCACCCGCCACCTAAAACTTTGGTGCCGTCATAAAAAACGGCGGCCTGACCTGCTGTGACGGCTTCTTGGGGCTCTTCAAAATGGACCCGGACTTCCTGATCTTTCAGAATCTCGATTTGAGCAGGGGCCTTCACATGCTGAGACCGGATTTTCACAAGGGCCTTGAAATTTTTTTCTTGAGGCCTTAAAAACCAATTGACCCGCGCAACGCAAAACTCCACATCCAGCACTTCGTCTTTGGTCCCGACAATCACTTCGTTGGTTTCGGGGATCGTTTCGAGGACATAAAGTTTTTCAGTAAAGGCAACACCAAGGCCCCGGCGCTGGCCTCTTGTATATTGATAATAACCCGTGTGTTTTCCAAGGATCTTTCCTTCTCTTGTCCGGATGACGCCTTCCTGTTGAGGGGCATCGAATTCTTTTTGTAAAAAAATCCCGTGGTTATTGCTTGGGATAAAACAAATCTCCTGGGAATCCGGTTTTTCCATCACAGCACTGAGACCCAGATCGCGCGCCTTCTGACGGATTTCCGATTTTTGATAACCTCCCAGCGGCAGATAAAGATTCGTTAAGACATCTTGATCGAGAGGAAAAAGAACATAAGATTGATCTTTGGCGGGATCTGCACCTTCTTCGATATAACAATTGCCCGCGTGATCTTCTTGGAGCTTCGCATAATGGCCTGTGGCGATGGCGTCAAAACCGAGTTGGCGGGCGCGTTTTAAGAAAAGGCGAAACTTGATATGTTCATTACAGGCAATACAGGGGTTGGGGGTTCGGCCTTTGAAATATTCGCTGGCGAAATAATCGACGACGTGGCGTTTAAACTCTTCTTCAAAATTAAAAACCCAATAACGGATGCCGATCCGCTCGGCCACGCTTCGCGCATCCTCGACTCCGGTCAGACCACAGCAGGAGCGCGTGTTCCGGTCCACACACGTGCTGCTCGCCCATGTCCTAATGGTGGCCCCGGCGACTTCATGGCCCGCCTCCACAAGCAAAGCGGCCGCCACACTCGAGTCCACTCCCCCGGACATTGCGACAAGGATTTTTTGATTCCTAAGCACTGGTTTCATAGGTGGGAAATTTGGAGAGATTCTATCAAAGATTGAAGAAGGAATGAAGCCCTTTAAACCTGGGCTTCTGGGGCCGGTCTAAGAAATGGTCTCGAACCGGAAAAGCTGGTCCAGATCAATCCGTTCGCGGAAGACTTCTTTGAGATTCCCAAAGCGGCAGGTTTCTACGTCCACATCATCCAGTTCCGGCAACGTCCCGAGCACGGGAATGCCTGTGATGTCGTGGATCACTTTAGGATTCGTGATCTCCGCTATGGAGAAATTGACACGCGGCATCCGGTTAAAAATGATACCCCGGATTTCAAACCCCCGAATGATTGCTGCATCTATTGTAAGAAGCGTGTGATTAATAGTTCCGAGCCCCCCCCGGGCAACCACCATCAAAGGAAGACCAAATTCGTGAATGAGATTGGCCACAAAATAATCTTTTGTGAGCGGAACTAAAAGTCCGCCGATTCCTTCGACAATAATAAAATCATAATGACGCTGCAGCTCCCGGTAGGCCTTCAAGATTTTTTCAATCGGCACTTCTTTTTTTTCAATGACGCTGGCAACGCTGGGGGCCAGCAGATTTCTAAAACGAAGCGGATTGGCAAGATAAGGGCGCTCGTTTTCAGCGGCTTCTAATAAATAAACCGCATCTCCTGAAATAAGCCGCTTCCCCTCTCCAAAACATCCGGTCGCTACGGGTTTCATCACACCGACCCGCATGCCGCGTTCCTTCAAGACAAGGGCAAGTCCTGCGGCCACCACGGTTTTTCCGACGCCTGTGTCCGTTCCTATAATAAAAATTCCGGCGGCTTTTTTCATTGGGTTACCGTTTTAATGGATTCGCAGGTAACGTCTAGCAATTGATGAAGTTCCTTGGTTGTAATCGCAAGAGGCGGCATGAGGGCGATGACATTTCCTAAGGGCCGTAAAATCACCCCGCGTCTGCGCGCTTCGCGGGTCACACGGATGCCTATTTTTTGTTCCGCAGGATATGATTTTTTTGTAGCGCGATCTTCTACGAGTTCGATTCCGGCCATAAAGCCTGTTTGGCGAATGTCTCCGACGTGTTCGAGATTTGAAAAGCTACTCAATCTGTTCCTTAAGAGATCGATCTTATCCTGCAATTTCTCAAGCGTTTTTTTCGTGCGGAAAATTTTGAGGTTGGCGAGGGCCGCCCGGCAAGCAAGCGGATTGGCCGTATAAGTGTGGCCGTGAAAGAAAGTTTTGAATTCGGAGTAGTCGCCAAGAAATTCCTTGTAAACGTTTTCCTTGGTTAGAGTTGCCGCAAGTGGGAGATAACCTCCTGTGAGCCCTTTGGCAACGGCCATAATGTCCGGAGTCACCCTTTCGTGATCTGACGCAAACATCCGTCCTGTACGACCAAATCCTGTGGCTACTTCGTCAAAAATCAAGAGGGTATTGTACCTCAAGGTCAGTTTTCGCGCTCCTGAAATATAACCCCTCGGTTGATCGATCATGCCGGCCGCTCCCTGTATCAAAGGCTCCATCACCAGTGCGGCGATTTCTGAAGAATGTTTTTTCAGGATAGATTCGAGTGCGGCTAGAGACTCTTCCATCACTTCTTCGCGCGACCCTGTGCGGCCTTTCGCGGGCCAGCGGTAAACATAGGGACTCGGCGCCTCGAAGGTTTTAAAAAGAAGCGGGCGATAAGTTTGATGAAAGAGTTCGATCCCTCCCACACTCACCGCACCCAATGTGTCTCCATGATAAGCATTGCTTAAGCGTAGAAACCTTGTCTTCTTCTTTTTTCCTTTTTGCTGCCAATATTGGTAAGCCATCTTGAGAGCAATTTCCATGGCCTCGGACCCCGAGTCCGAATAAAAAACCCGTGTGAGTCCTTTCGGTGCAATCAAAATTAATTTTTCGGCGAGTTCAATGGCCGGGACATTGGAAAGCCCGAGAAAAGTGCTGTGTGCTACTTTTTCCAATTGTTTTTTGATGGCGTGGTCGATTTCTTTTACCCGGTGCCCGTGAACGTTGCACCAAAGAGAGGATACACCGTCCAAATAGCGTTTGCCTTTTGTATCAATCAAATAATTTCCTTTGGCCCGATCAATAATCAGGACGTCTTCTTTTTGCCAATCCGCCATTTGCGTAAAGGGATGCCAAATATATTTCTTGTCGAGTTGCTTGAGGTGTCTTGTTCTCATAAAACTTTATGGAGTACTTCGAAGAGTTGTTCCAAATCTTCTTCCGTGTGGGAGACGCTTAACGTTAATCGCAGCCTTGCTTTACCTCTTGGAACGGAAGGGTACCGAATGGGGGGGATGAGGATTCCATGTTCCAAAAGTGTCTCTGAAACTTCTACGGCTTTTTTCTCATCTCCTAAAACAATTGGAAAAATAGGCGATGCTTTTTCAAATGAAAAATTCCGGGGTTTGAGAAATTTTTTTACTTGTTCTATATTGCGCCAAAGCTTCTGACGCAGAGATGGATCCTCTTGAATGAGATGAAGCGCCTCTAAACCAGCGGCCGCGACGAGCGGCGGCGGTGCGGTCGCAAAAATAAAAGACCTCGAGAAATTAATGAAATATTCGACGAGGGTTCGAGAGGCTGCGGCAAAACCCCCAAAAACTCCGAAGGCCTTTGAAAGCGTCCCCACAATGACGTCGATTTCTTTTTCTTTTCCCTCGGTGAGTCCTCTGCCCGTCGGGCCGAAGACTCCTACGCCATGCGCATCATCAACCACAAGAAGGCACTTATACTTATTTTTGATCTGAATAAGTTCTTCTAAATCTGCTTGGTCACCCTCCATACTAAAAATAGTGTCGGAGACAAGAATTTTCCTGCGAAACTCGGGGCTTTTTTCTAAAATCTCCTTACACTTTGAATAGTCTCTGTGAGGAAACACTCGGATGATGGCGCCGGAGAGTCTGGCCCCGTCAATGAGTGAGGCGTGGCAAAGTTTATCCATCACAATGAGATCTTCTTTTCCGGCAACGGCACTCAAGACTCCAAGATTGGTCAGATAACCTGAACCGAAAAGGAGCGCTCGCTCTTTTGATTTGAAGCGGGCGAGTTCCTCTTCCAATTGGCTGTGCAAATCGCTTGTGCCGGAGATCAAACGAGCGGCACCGGCGCCAATGCCATATTTTTCAAGGGTTTCCTGGGCGGCTTGAATAACACGAGGGTGCCGGCTTAAACCCAAATAATCATTTCCGCAAAATAAAAGGAGATCTCTTCCTCGCCAAACGGCATGGGCGCCTTGGCCGGGAGAAAGCGTTTTTAATTTCCGGTAGAGTCCCTTCAAGCGAATTTCTTTTAATTCTGTGGTAAGGAGGCTTTCCATTTATGTTTTCCTAAGAGCAACGGCTGCGATATGTCCGCCGAAACCCATGGAATGAGAAATCGCCGTTTGGATTTTTTGCTTGCGTGCCCTGAGCGGTGTGTAATCCAAATCGCATTGGGGATCCGGTTTTTCTAAATTGGCGGTAGGCGGAACAAAACCTTCTTCCATGGCGATACAACACGCGATGATTTCAACAGCCCCGGATGCGCCAAGCATGTGTCCTGTGATCGACTTCGTGGAGCTAGTAGGAATTTCATAAGCTTTTTTTCCAAACGCCCGTTTGATTTGATTCGTTTCGTAAAGATCGCCATCGATGGTTCCGGTACCGTGAAGGTTTAAATAATCGATTTCCTCAGGGTTTATTTTTAAAACATCACAAAGTTTTTTGAGTGTTCGGGCGAGTGAATCTCCTTTGGGATCAAAGGCCACCGGACTGTAACAATCATTTCCGTAAGCAAAGCCTGCGATCTCGCCGTAAATTTTTGCGCCGCGCGCTTCGGCGCTTTCGAGGGTTTCGAGGAGTACCACACCCGCGCCTTCTCCTAAAAGAAAACCTTTCCGCCTTTGGTCAAAGGGGTACATTCCCTCGGGTGAAAGAACTCCCATTTGCTCATACCCTGCCACAAGAAAAGGAACAAGTGAGGCATCGCCTGCACCTGCAAAAACATAATCGACCAGGTCTTCCTGAACCATCCGGGCGCCTTCTATAATGGAGGTCGTACCCGTTGCGCAAGCTGTCACATAACATTTGGCGGGTCCTGATATTTTCCATTTTCTGGCAATCCACTGGGCGGCAAAATTCGGAACCGTGTTGGAGTAAACGCGCGCGCCAAGGATGACGCTGGGATTTCGTTCAAGCCTCTGGCGAAACGCGTCAAAAGAGTGAAGCCCTCCCTTGCTGGAACTGACCACAATTCCCATTCGGTAAGGATCCATGGATGAAGAATCAAATTGCGCCATCTGAGCCGCTTCATTGGTAGCCCAAAGTGCGTATTGAATAAAAGGATCCAAGAGACGGGTTCCGTGAAGGGGTGTGAAATTTTTTATCTCGAAAGCATTTTTGACTTTGAATCCTGTGAGGTCAAAACATGTTAAGGGTCCGCATCCCGACCGGCCCTCCCGCAGTGATTTTCGAAATGCCTCAATCCCCACCCCTGCCGGCGTCACCGCCCCCATTCCTGTAATCACAACTCGTCGATTCACAAGCAAACTCCCCTTGCCGTTTCGGAGACTCCTCCGCAACCGACATGCTTTGATAGCAGAATCTCCTCCTTCGGCGGACGCTCGGACGACAATTGAACAGATGAGAAAACATAAAAGTTATTTTGCCAAATGAACGCGGCCGGTTTGGAAGCAAACGTATTCTGGGAAGATGCAACCATGAATGAGGGGTAAGTCAGCGGACAAGGAGTCGTCCTCCGCTCGTGGGGCCTCGAGAAAAATTGATTCCGAATTTTTCTCGTACGGCCCCTACGCCGCCTCAGTTTCGGAGATTCTGCTTCTAATGCAACCGTGATACGTTCGGGAATCTCCCCAAGTCCGGAGGGCGCGAATAGCGGAGGCTTTTCGGAAAAACTCGGCTGATTCGTCCGGGGGGGAAGCGCGGGCTGGCCTTCTGAGGCCGGAACCGCGAGGGACCCCCGGCGAAGCAGCCTTAGTCTTTTCCAAAAGCTGGAGCCATTGAGCGCCGAAGGAGCTTGGGGGGATTCCCGCCGAGTGGCGACGAGACTCGTGCCTGCAGCGGATAAAGATTTTACTGATGACCGAGCATCCCACGGAGGCGGAGATTCTGCGCGCTTCATATCTTGCGGGACTCGAAGTGGAAGATTTGGCCGCTCACTTGGGTCATGTGGTTACTGGAAAGGTAAATTAGAAAATCGGCGACTTCGTCGGGGTTAGAGATTTTTCCCAACACGCTTTCTTTGATATTTTTTTCAAAAACTTCCGGCGGGAGAGGCTCGGTCATGCGCGATTTCATGAAGCCCGGGTTCACGGAATTGACCAAAATATTTTTCCGCCCCAGTTCTTGGGCCAGTGATTTGGTAAGCGCTACAAGGCCTGCCTTAGAAGCCGCATAATTAGCAGCGCCAAAGATTCCTTGAAGAGCGCCCCGGCTGATCATAAAAAAGATCTTCGCGGGATCAGCCTTAAAAAGCGGAGACAAAAGTTTTTTTGTTAAAAGATAGGGTGCCTTGAGATTGACGTTCATCACTTCATCCCACTGGGCGTCACTCATATTTTGTACAGTAGCATCTTTCGTGGCCGCAGCATTGTGGATTAAGACATGAAGGATTTTGACCTTGGCCCTGAATTCTTTTTGGAAGACATCGATTTGTGGGGTAGAGGCGAGGTCTAGTTTAAAACCTTCTGCGCCTAGTGCGCGGAGTTCGGAAGCGAGCGTTTCATGCTGATGGTAGGTGAAAAAAACGCGGCCGTGCGCCCCAACGGCCTTTCGGACGAAGGCGCTTCCTAACGCGCTGGTGCCGCCGGTAATGAGGATATTTTTTTGATCAAGCAAACTTAAGAAGGACGGGCTTCATGCTGTGGAACTTGGTAGCCCGCTTCCTCCAGCATTCGAAAATCTTCCCGCACCGGATTGCCTTCGGTGGTGAGGTAGCCTCCCATGATGAGGCCGTTGGCACCGCCTTTCAGTGCCAAGACTTGCTCCTCCGCAGTGAGATTGATTTCACGCCCGCCGGCTAATTTGATATTGGCGCGCGGATGGACGAAGCGAAAGACAGCAATGGTTTTTAAAATCTCACGCGGGTCGGGCTTGGGTTGGTTTTCAAGCGGAGTGCCGGGCCGGGGATTGAGTACGTTGACTGGGATGCAATGCGGAGTGTGTTGTTTTAATTCGAAAGCGAGCTTCACACGGTCTTCGTGCGTTTCTCCCATTCCGAGGATTCCACCCGAACAAAGCTCCAGTCCGCCTTGGACCAGCGCGCGAATGGTTTGAATGCGTGTGTCATAACTATGGGTAGAAACAATATTCGGGTAAAACTCGCGGGAGCTTTGAAGATTGTGATTAAAACGCCGGAGGCCCGCTTCTTTTAATCGCCGGGCCTGTTCTTCGGTGATAAACCCTAACGAGGCATCAAGGTTTAATTTTGATTCCTCAGATAACTTTTTTAAAATTTCGATAATTTTTTCAAACTCTTCTTCACCCGGTGCCGCGCCGCTTGTAACGATGCAGAAATTCTGCGCACCATTTTTTTCCGCCCGTTTTGCGGCCTCCACAACTTTTTCGGGATGCATCAGGCCGTACCGGTCTGCCGAGGTGTCAAAGCGAACGGATTGGGCGCAAAACCCGCAGTCCTCGCCGCACAAATAACTCTTGGCATTTAGAAGCGAACAGAGGCCGGGTTCGTTGGAATTAAACCGTCGCGTGATTTCGTCGGCCGATTCTAAAAGGGATTGGATTTCTTCCTGGCTGTTTAATTGAATAAGTTCCACAGCCTGCTCAAAAGAAATTTCACCGCCCGCTAAAACTTTTTCTTTTAAAGATTGGATCTCGGCTTTTTTCATTCCACCGTGTCCCCTAAAACACTTTTCACCTGAACCCCTTTTTCTTTGAAAACGCGCTCGGCCTGGACCAAATCGCTCTCTTTTCCTTCAAGTTCGATGGTCGCTTCTCCAGCGGTCGCTGTGATCTTCGCGCGTCGAATGCTGAGGACTAAATTGTTGTCGCGAGCCACCAGGAACATGATGGGCTCTTGGATGAGATTTTGCGGAAAGATAAGGTGAAGCGCTTTTTTTGCCACGGTGATCTTAGAGAGTTTTTCCGCCGGCAATGGCAGGAACGATGGAAACCTCGTCGCCCTCTTTAAGTGCCGTGGATTCTTGGTTGAGGAACCGGATGTCTTCTTCGTTGAGATAAATGTTTACAAACCGGCGCACGCGGCCCGATTCGTCACAAAGTCTTCCTTTGATGCCGGGATATTTCTTTTCTAATGCATCTAAAAGTTCTTTCACCGTTTTGGCAGTAATATCGACTTCCGCTTGATCGGCCGTCAATTTTTGAAGGGGCGTTGGAATTCTTACTTTAACAGGCATGATGAATCCTCCTTATTAGTCATTGCGAGGAGGCGTTAGCCAACGAAGCAATCAACAAGAGATTGCTTCAGTCGCTTCGCTCCTTCGCAATGACGCGACGCTGCTCATTATACTTTCCCATCACGCGCTCTTCAAATGAAGAAAGGTGGGCCTCGATCGCTAGGGGTGAACCCACGGATTTTTGGATCGCCTCTTGGGTCTTGAGACCGTTTCCTGTGATGGCAAGAACGATCGATTCCTTCCGGTTGATTTTTCCTTCGTTGATTAATTTTTTCGCTGCGGCAACCGTAACGCCGCCCGCTGTCTCTGTAAAAACACCTTCGGTCTCGGCCAAAAGTTTAATCCCTTCGCGAATCTCATCATCACTCACACGTGCGGCGGTACCGCCCGATTGTAGCACGGCATCACGGGCATAATAACCGTCCGCGGGATTTCCGATCGCAAGAGATTTGGCAATCGTGTTGGGTTTTTCAGGACGGATCACCTCGGATTTTTCCAAGATGGCCTTGGCGATAGGAGAACATCCGTCCGGTTGGGCGCAATGAAGACGTGTCTTCACGGAATTTTCAAGAAGCCCCAGTTTTTCAAATTCCTTAAAGGCCTTCCAGATTTTTGTCAGAAGCGAGCCGCTTGCTGCCGGAATCACCACGTGGTCAGGTGTTCGCCAGCCGAGCTGTTCTGCGATCTCATAACCGAAGGTCTTGGATCCTTCCGCATAATAAGGACGGATATTGATATTCACAAACGCCCATTTGTACCGGGCGGCGATTTCAGCGCATAGCCGGTTCACATCATCATAATTTCCTTGGACCGCCACGAGTGTGGGACCGCAAACAAGCGTGCCGACAATTTTTGCGAGTTCAAGATCCGAGGGAATAAAAATATAACATTTGAATCCGGCTTGGGCCGCGTGGGCCGCAACAGCGTGGGCAAGATTTCCGGTGGAAGCGCAGGAGACTGTATCAAAACCCAGTTCGCGCGCCTTGGAAAGTGCAATCGAGACAACGCGGTCTTTAAAAGACCAGGTGGGATGGCTCGACGAATCATCTTTAATGTAGAGCTCGTCAACGCCCAGACGCTTTGCCAGATTTTTCGCGCGGAAAAAAGGCGTGAAGCCCGACCAAAGTCCTACGGTTGGGTCGCCGTCAATGGGAAGGAGTTCGCGATACCGCCAAAGGCTTCGAGGGCCGTCAGAAATTTTTTTACGGCTCAGGACTTTTTTGATGGCGTCATAATCGTAATCAACTTCGAGCGATCCGAAACAGTATTCGCAAACATAGATCGCTTCTTTAGGATAAAGACGGCTGCACTCTCTGCATTTTAATCCCTTAACGTATGACATCGCTTCATGAAGTGCGTTTTGCGCCGCTCTCGCGCGGTGTGAATTCTTCGGCAGAAGTAAGGTAACGCTCGCCGGTGTCAGGAAAAATAACTACCACACTTTTTCCAGTTCCCAGTTCACTGGCCACTTGCAGCGCCACAACACAGGCCGCGCCGGAAGAGACGCCCACCAACAATCCCTCTTCTTTTGCCAAGGTAAGTGACATGTCCCAAGAGGCTTCATCGTCTGCTTGATAAATTTGATCGATGATGCGCCGGTTCAAGACCTCAGGTACAAAACCCGCGCCAATTCCTTGGATCCGGTGATACCCAGGCTCACCGCCTGAAAGAACGGGCGAACGCTTAGGTTCTACTGCAATAATTTTAATTTTTGGATTTCTTTGTTTAAAGACCTCGCCGCATCCGGTGATGGTTCCTCCGGTGCCGACGCCCGCCACAAACGCATCGAATTTTCCGTCCAGCGCTTCCCAAATTTCTTCCGCGGTGGTCTCGCGGTGAACTTTGGGGTTTGCAGGGTTACTAAACTGTTGCGGTGTAAAAGTATTTTTGTATTTCTTTGAAAGCTCTTCGGCTTTTTCAACGGCCCCTTTCATTCCTTCAAGTGCCGGAGTAAGAACAAGCTCGGCCCCAAATCTTCTTAGAAGATATTGCCTTTCATAACTCATGGAGTCGGGCATCGTAAGAATCAGTTTGTAGCCCCTCACCGCAGAAATAAGGGCAAGGCCGATTCCTGTGTTTCCACTCGTGGCTTCAATGATCACAGAATCTTTTTTGAGGAGGCCTTTTTCTTCCGCATCACGAATCATGCTGAGACAAATCCGGTCCTTCACACTTCCGCCGGGATTCATCGATTCAATTTTGGCAAAAATTTGGGCGGAGCCCGGCTTCACCATTCTTTTAAGTTTTACGAGCGGCGTGTTGCCGATGAGGCCGATGGCTTCTTCAGCAAGAACAGGTTTTGTCCTTTGGGGTGCGGACAATCAATTCTCCTTGGTTTGGTAAGCTTCGAGCAAAACGCGCGCAACCTCGGGCCGTGAAAACTCTTCCGGTGGAATTTCTCCTTTGAGGAGCATCTCGCGGACTTTGGTCCCGCTTAAAAAGACGCGTCCCGAGGCATCGTGCGGACAAATTTTTTCCGTGGCCATGGATTTGCAGGCGCGGCAATAGAAAGAATTTTCGAAGAAAAAGGGCGTCACACCGATCTCGCCCGGTTTGAATTCATCAAAAATTTTCTGGGCATCGAAGGGACCATAAAAACCTTTTCCGTCGGGTCTTGAAACTCCGGCGTGGTCGCGGCCCACAATAAAATGCGTGCAGCCGTAATTTTTTCTCACAATCGCGTGAAAGATCGCCTCTTTGGGGCCCGCATAACGCATGGCCGCGGGAAAAACCGAAAGAAGGACACGAGATTTTTGGTAATATTTTTCAATGAGGACTTCGTAACAACGCATCCGGACAGCGGCCGGGACATCGTCGCCCTTGGTGGCACCCACCAAGGGATGAATCATCAAACCATCCACAATTTCCAGTGCGCATTTCTGAATGTATTCATGGGCCCGGTGAATGGGATTGCGCGTTTGAAAAGCCACCACGGTTTTCCATCCGCGTGATTCAAAAGTTTTTCTGGTCTCTGCGGGATCAAGGCGATATTGGAGAAAATCCGTGTATTTGGGCCGTTGGAAAAGAGAAATTTTTCCTGAAACTAAAAATCCTCCGGCGCTCATTACGCGCGCAACTCCGGGGTGCGTTTCTTCTAAAGTCCCGTAGGCCTTTTGGGCATGTTTGGTTTTATCATAAGGAAAAATCTCGCCGATTTTTAAAATCGCAAGTGCTTCGCCTTTTTCATCTTGAAGCGCAACCTCTTCGCCTGCTTTCAAATTGTTTTTGTCTTCGGCGGAGATGGATTTTACGACGGGGAGTGTCCACACAGGCCCCGTTGCCAGGTGCATTTTTTCCAGAACGGAATTAAAATCCGCCTGGCCCATAAATCCTTCTAAGGGACTCAGAGCACCTGTTGCAAGCATCTCAAGGTCTGAAACTTCGCAGGGTGCGAGTGTAAGTGTCTTGAGGGTTGTGACTTTTTTCTTGGCCTCTTCTTTTTCGTTTCCAGAAAGTTCACGATTGATGAGTTTACCGCCGTGGGGCTGTATCATTAGATGTAATCATTCTCCTTCATTTTATATTCCACCCGAATAATTGATTCCGTCTTTCTTTTCCTTTTTCTCTTCTTCTTTTATCTCTAAAAAAGTGTGAATACCGCATTCTGTTTTTGTTTTTCCGGCCCACCGGCCTGAGCGTTCATCATCGCCCGGTTGAACGGGGCGCGTGCAGGGCCAGCAGCCGACACTGAGATAGCCTTTGTCATAGAGAGGGTGTTTGGGAATATTGTGTTCTTTCAGATACCACCACATTTCCCGGCTGGTGAAATTGGCTAAGGGGCTAATTTTGTAGAGATGGTTTCCCGTTTCGGGTTTCCTGTACTCTTCAAAAACGCGAATCGATTTTCTGAAATCCGTTTGGTGCCGGCGAATACCGCTCATCCACGCGTCGAAATCTTTCATCGCCAAGTCCATGGGCTCGACCTTATTGATTTGGCAGCAGAGGTCCGGATTTTTTTCGTAGGGAACGCCTTCGTATTGTTTTACGACTTCCGCTTTTCTCTTGGGCTCAGCCTTTAGATCCACGAGACGCGTCAGACCCAAAAGTTTTACGAGCTCTTCTTTATAAACGATGGTTTCCTGAAAATGGTAACCGGTTTCTAAGAAAAGAACGGGTACGCCCGGATCGATCTGGCTTGCCATATGAAGCAAAACGCCGGACTCCGGACCAAAAGAAGAGGTCATTGCGATTTTGCCGGGGAATGCTTTGATCGCCCAAGCAATAATCTCTTCCGGCTTTTTCTTTTCGAACTCCTGATTTAATTTTGCGAGATCAAGCGTGTGTTCTGCCAACACCATTGCTCCTCAAATTCGTCATGACGGTCATTTCTTCACCCATACAAACTTTTTCATGTCTTCAATCACTTTGTAGTCCAGGTCTGCGCCAAAACTTCCTAACTGCACGTCGGGTTTGTTGGCGCCATGAAAATCACTACCGCCTGTAACGATGAGATTAAAACGTTTTGCGATTTGCTTGTAGATCTTGGCTTCGGCAGCGCTTTGGCAACTATTGTACGCCTCGATACCACCCAATCCCTCATCCACGAGCCGCTCGAATTCTTTAGAAAGTTCGGGCTCTTGGAGTTTCATCTGTTTAGGGTGCGCGATGGATGCAATCCCGCCTGCTTGATGAATACTCTGGATGGCGTCTTTAGAAGAAAGTCTGCGTTTATCCACGTACCCCGGTTTTCCTTTGGCCAAATATTTTCGGAAGGCCTCTTCCATGTTTTTGATGAAGCCTCTTTTCAAAAGTACCCGCGCGAAATGCGGACGCCCGACTTGTTTTCCGCCCGATTCAGCAATCACTTCTTCCAGCGTGATATCAATTCCGATGTTATTTAATTTCTTGATGATCTGAGGATTTCGTTCAAGCCGTGCTTTTTGAATATCGAGGAGCGTTTTCTTTAGCTCCGGCTGCTCGGGATCCAGAAAATACCCAAGAATATGAAGGGTCCCCGGCTCAAAATCGGCACTGATTTCAATTCCTGGAATCAGTTCGATCCCTAACTTTTTTGACTCATCAAGGCATTCCTCATAACTCGACATGGTATCGTGATCGGTCACGGAAATGCATTTGAGTCCCCGCTCCTTCGCGTGCTTCACAAGATCCCGGGGCAGAAAAGTGCCGTCGGAATGCGTGGTGTGCATGTGAAGATCGACCTGATTCATTGAGCCTTCAAATATCCTAACTCTTCCAATTTTTTCACGACGATATCCGCCGACTCTTCAGCCGATTGTTTTTCCGTCTCTAAGATAAGTTCCGGGTGAAGCGGCTCTTCGTAAGGATCATCCACGCCGGTAAAACCTTTGATTTCTCCCGCGCGGGCTTTCTTAAAAAGTCCCTTCACATCGCGTTTCTCACATTCATCAACAGAGCATTTCACAAACACTTCGACGAAATTGCCGATGAGTTTGCGATTGTAATCCCGCGCTTCGCGGAAAGGTGAAATCGCAGCACCCATCGCAATGACGTCATTACGGGTCAAAAGGTGCGCCACAAAACCGATGCGTTTAATGTTGGCGTCACGGTCTTCACGGGAAAATCCCAGACCTTTGCTGAGGTTGGTACGGATCACATCGCCATCTAAAAGTTCACATTTGAGACCCCATTGGCGAAAATTGCGTTCCAAGATCCGGGCGACCGTGGATTTGCCTGAACTAGGAAGACCGGTGAACCAAATCGTAACCCCCCTTTGCAGGGTATATTTCTTATTGCCCACTTCTTTAACTCCTCCTTCGGTTTTAATAGCTTATCTCCTTGTTATAAAAAGACTTAAGACTATACACATTTATTTAAATCCCGTCAAGCGGGCGCTTCGTTTGACGCCTGCCTGTTCACGGGGTATATTTTAGGAGCTTCCATCTCTAGGAGGAACAATCACCTAACATAGATTGAAAATTAGATTTATGACATTAATGAAGACTTATAAAAAGTTTATATCTCTCTTGGTCGCGATGTGTGTCATTGCATCGTCCATCCTCGTTCCACCCGCGAAGGCCGAAGGCGGCATAGAAAATCTTCCCTTGTCTTTGATGCCCCTCGGAATTCCCCAGGAGCTTGCTTCGATTAAAGAAGCATTTCTTCCCGACACAAAAACAGAAAATATTCCTCTCATTCATATCCAATCGGTTCACGCACACGCCGAGACACAGAAAAAGATTTTTGCCCTTCTAAAATTTCTGGACGAGAAATACGGCGTTCGCGCTTTATTCATTGAAGGCGCCGGCGAAAAACTCAACCCCGACTACTTCAAATTTTTTGATCAAAACCAGTTGAACGTGGAGGTTGCCCAAAAGCTTGTTGAAAAGGGCGAACTGACGGGAGCGGAACTTTTCCTCATTGAATCACAGGAAAAAATCCCCGCCTACGGAATTGAAGATCCTGATCTTTACCGGGATAACCTAGAGAGTTTTCAAATTGTAATGAGCCGGCAAAATGAAACGAATACTTTCACCAAAGGACTGGACGGCGAACTCGACCGGCTTGGAACTCATCTGCTAACGCCTCATACGAGAACACTGCTCCGAACGAATGAATCTTTTGAGGCCGGCCAGATGGAACTTCTCTCTTATGCCTTTGAACTCGAGCGAAGAACCAAACAAATTCTGGGCGTGGATCTTAGAAACTTTGAGAGCCAAAAAGACTGGCCGCAGATGATCAGGCTCTTGAGGCTTCAGGAGGCGGAGTCGGGCCTTGATCCTGAACGAATTCAAACGGACCGTCAAAAATTAATCGCTGACTTAAAAGAAATCGGGGTTCATCCCGTTCTTGTCCACGCCTTTGAAAACCTCTCGTTCTCCCCTTACCAAACGGGAATGGTCTACGATCCTGGTTTTAATAAAAATGATCTGCCGCGTTATTTGGCGGAATACCTTGTAGTCTCCACAGTCGATAAGGGATTTTCTTTTGATCACTATCCCTACTTCACACATTATTTGGAGGCGGCTGTTTTACAAAGCGAACTCGATGCGGAACGGCTTTTTGGTGAAATCGAGCGGCTCTTTCAAAATCTAATCCAAGCCGTTGCTGCCCAACCGGAAGAATTAAAACTGGTCGGGCTTGCCCAGCGCGGCGGACTTTTCGAGCGGCTCTTTGACTTGGAACTTACGCCCAAAGATTACGTCAAAATCCAGCAAGCTGAAACGATCGACCGCCCGCTTGTCCGTTACCTTATTGATATGCAATCTCTTCATGACAAAACAAACTTGGGTCCGTCTCAAATCATTCCTGCGAACATCCGGGCGATTGAATATCTTTACCAACAGGCAATGCGTTTCTACCAACTTGCCAAAAAACGTGAAGATGTGATGGTGGAAAAAATATTAAATCCCCCCTCAACTGTCTCTTCTCCCCCTCGGGAGGAGAAGAGCAAGATGAGGGAGAACGGCGTCACCGTCCTCATCACCGGCGGTTTCCACGCCGACGGACTCTCGCGCGCCTTCCGAAAAAAAGGAATTTCTTACACGATCCTCTCTCCGCGCATCACAGAAAAAACTTCGTCTCAAGATTACATCTCGTCTCTTCTCGGCGAAAAGAAAACCTCGTTTGATGTAAACTACCTCGAGCCTGCGATCAAAGAAATCTCCAATGCCATCCGGATGCGGATGACAACGCGTGATCAAAACGTCCGGCCCAAAATCATTATTCAAGAAATTAAAAGTGTTCTTCAGGCAATTATTGAGACAGCAAAAGATGAGAGGATGGCGGCGTCACGAATTATTCGTGCTATCAATCAAAGTAGTTACGCCTCTGACCGAAGATTTGTTCTTATTTTAAGCCGCACGGGCGAGAAAGCTATCGTGTGGGACAATGTGGAAAACAAACCACTTCGTAATATCTACGGCGCGCCGATCGTGATCCCGTTTGGAACCATCACGGTTGAGACGCCTGTCCTAGACGCCCGCTCCGCTCCGACGACTCAAAAAGAAATTCTCGCTGATTTTGAGCTGCCGGGTGTTATCAATGAGTCTTCTTCCGCCGCTCCAGATATTTCTCGATCCCAAACCAAGACATCATCACAATCAACATTAAAAAAACACCCAGAAGAGCTGCCGTCGCGGTATCTATCATTTCAACGCCTCCCTTCTTTAGTTTCCATTGATGCGGGTAAAATAATAAAGCCAAGCACGCTTATGACTAATATCAGCAATACCACCCCTATTCTAAAGAACGGCGGTGCTTCTGTAAACACACGGCTTACCACTGCCGAGCCCACAAGCACGGGGATCAATGCCAACAGCATCCTACCATATTCAAATCTTCGAAGCGGTGTAAACAAAACTTACTCTCCTTTTGCGGCAATGAGTGTATATCCATATTCCTTAAAAGTCAATATATTTTTGACGAATAAGGAAATAGTGTTTTCCCGCTCGGAGGCAAATCTGATATCTGACTCCCGACTTCTAACTTCTGATCGTCGAGGGTCCGAGGTGCACCCGAATCGGTTGGATTCGGGTACTCCTCCGTCCTCGCCTGAGCGGGCGAGGGCCGAGGTGCGGGCGAGCGAAAGAACTAAAGACGTTGCTTTTGTGGAAGCGATTCAGAAATTGAATTTAGATATTCCCGAAAATGTTCAGGCTCTTCACGCTATTCGGAATTCGATAGATATAAATCCCTACGGCATGGGGGATGAAAAAATAGAAGCATTTCGGAAGCTTCCATTGCCCATTATCCAATCCAAAGGATTGAAGAAGAGGTTTGAGGAAGAGCTGCTACTGCTCAAGAAAATTTTTCCATCGTTACAAAAAGAGTTTGAAGATGCTAGTTATTTAGGGGATCCGGAGAAGGATGCTGGGAAAAATCACGCTTTGTTTGAGGCGATAATAGAAGAGAAGAATGGCGCAAAATTGAAAGAATATTTGATAGATCTTTTCCGAAAAGACCCACAAACCGGAAGATTTATCAATTCGTCACATATCCGATTTATTAGGAAATGGAGTTCCAATTTTTTCGTTCTTGATGAGACGAAGAAATCTTTGTTGATTCCGAACTTTCGTAGAAAAGGGGTTGAAGATTTTTCAATTTACATCGTTGAACAATTTAAGAAGGGTTTAATAGAACAGGCACAAAGTCAAGACGCATTTGAAAAACTTGCCGAAGATGGCTTTTCTAAACTTGCTCTTGAAACTTTAGACAAGATCGCGAGTGAAAAGGCGATTCCTAACCTTAATCTCTTGAAAAAGAAAATTCAAAAAGCCGACCAACTAGCACGAGGTGCCAACCGCTCCGAGGCGCGGAGTGAGAAGAATACCGGAAGGTTTAATGAAGGTGTCTCTTCCGGCGTTCCTGGTACTTCTCAATCCCAAACCACGTCCCTATCACTACAAGGATCCCAAATATCGAAATCAAAGCAACGTCCATCTCAGCCGCTCCTTTCTAATGTAGGTGACGACGCTTCCTCAGGTACTGTTCTAAATACATTCCTGCAAGAAGGACGGCGGGAACCAACACCAATAAAATACTCACAGCAACTAACATCTCAACCTCCTTTTCCCCTTGATTCCGGAGGGAACATAAAAAATGCCAAGGCAAATCCGGCTAAAAGCCCTACCACAAATGCGATTTTAACAAAAATATTGAATTGGAGGAAGAACCCTCCTGCTACAGCGGCGGGGACGGATAGCTTCCAGGTATCGAATAACGTTCGTGCTGCAACTTCCCGCCGATCGGGTGAAAAGATTTCTTTCATGAATAGAGCTCCTTATGCGCTGGGGAGTCTAGCAGGAGTTTCATTTTATATCAATAAATATTATAATAAAAATCAAACTTCACGCTCCGAGGCCCGTTCGACTCAGTCCGAAGGGCTTCGCTCAGGGCCGAGTGTTTTTGACCTGAGCCCCTCGACTACGCTCGGGACGGAGCCGAGTCGAAGGTCCGAGGTGCACCCGAATCGGTTGGATTCGGGTACTCCTCCGCCCTCGCCTGAGCGGGCGAGGGCCGAGATGCGGGCAGATTCTCACGGAACGGACGAAAAAAGGAAGCTCGAGATGCTGAGGGATAACATCAAAGCCAAGAGCGGTATTCCACAAAAATTTCATGACCGTTTAAACGAAGATCGCTTGAGGCTTCTTTACAGAAGTGAAACATTGACCGTGCAGGAGCTGCGGCGAATCCTTGAAGAAAAAATAAAAAATCAAAAGGGAATTCTAGGACTGACGAATGATCAACTCGAAAAAATTGTAAAAATCGTCGGAGACCTCAAAGGTATTTCATCCACCCAAAGCACACCGGCAAAATTGCCAAAACAATTGCGTTTCAAAGTTGATCCCAATCTGGAAAGTATCAAACAAGCCATTTCGGCAACGATTGATTGGTTGATTGAACAAGGATACCCGCATCCCGAGGTTCTCAAGAACTATAAGGAAGCGGTCAAGAAAGCGGAGCCGCTGCCTGCTGAACTGGCAAGACAAGGAATGATTTACGCAAAGAAAAAAGATGACCCATCAGGAACCATGACGATACGCATCAATGATGCGCATCTTTATTGGAGATGGAATGCCATTCAAAATCTTGATTCTCTGGATTATTTTTTTCTAGGCTTTGCCTCCGACATCATCCGTGAAGCTTGGGGGGGTGCCGCTTTCAAGTGGAGTGATCCGGAACACAAGGAACTATTGAAGGAAGGAATTCCCATCATCCGAAATGAGGCCGCTTCCCTTTTTGAGGGAAACCCGCAACCTTTTTGGCCCCGGGACTCGGTAAACCGGTTCTTATCAAAATATGACGAACAAATTCTACGCTTTGTTGCCATCCTTATGGCAAATGAATTTTATGAAACATCGCGACAGGAAGAAGCCATCAAGTGGGGGAAGGAAAAAGGATTGTTTCTTCCCAAGCGTTTTCAATCGAGTTTACGTGCCGCGAAAGGGCGCGACGCACAGGGCCTAAGGGCATTGTTCGAAGGAAGGTATGAGGAAATTTTAAAGGCGCAGGGCGATCCTATCCGGATTCTTGAAAAGGAAATACAGCTCGGCCTTGGCAACTTTCGGGCCTGGGCCTCGGGGTTAGACAATCTTACTCAGCGGATTTACGCATTTTATTTTTTATCGGAGTTCCAAAGATCGATAGAGTCTCAGGGGAAAGAGGGAATCGACTCAAAATTACAATTGTCGGAGGCGCCTCCGCTCGAAATGTTTCGATCAGCGGCGTTTCGACTTCATCCAGAAATCCAAAAAATCATTTTGAGTTGGCAGGAACGCACCCGCGCCGACTCGAGAGCCGAGGTGCCTCCGGCTGACCGGCCGGAGACTCCTCCGTCCTCGCCTGAGCGGGCGAGAGCCGAGGTGCGGAGTGAGAAAAACAGCGGGGATGTTAAATTAGGCGTGTTTGGGCTTACGGGAGTTATGGCGCATCGAGTCCCAGCGCTCGGTGAGGTAGACCGTCAGGCCCACCGCCAGGGCGAATATCCCGATGCCAATGGCCGTGATTTCAAAATTAGTCATTTGGTTTCCTCATCTTTAGGAATTGTCACAAATCCGACAAACCAAGATACGAACGCCATGAATAGACCTACAGCGGCTAACCGCCAATTCACGGAACCGCCCGCCAGGCTTCCGATGCCCGTAACTGTCGAGAAATACTTTGAGACGTCCAGTAGCATTTTACCAGACTCAAGCCGTCGTGTTCGATCTTTCATTAAAGGAGAGTTTAACAAGGATATATTTTATAGTCAAGAAAAATTTGATTTAAATAAAACTACGTTTCTAGCGCTGCCCCGCGCTGAGGTGCGGGCGCAACCGACTCCGGAGCCCCTTGAGGGAGGAGGCGAGACGCCTGAGGAATTGCGCCGTTTGCTGGATCAAAGCTTGATTAAGCTGCGCGGAAATCTGATGGAGGCGTTGAAGCATCACAATAATACGGGTCAGAGAGTGAGTCCGGAGATTGTCGAAACCATTTTCCGTGAAGCCGGTGAAGCCAAATCCCTGATCGCCGATTTAAAAAATTCCATGCAAAATGATCCGGAAAAGGAAGCCCACCTTCTCCAGGGGCTTGACTACGCCGTGGAGCGGCTTGATGATCGCCTTCAGGATTTGAAGATCGCCGGCGGGTTTGAAGATAACCAAGGCCCCCGTTCCGAGGTGCGCCCGAATCGGTTGGATTCGGGTACTCCTCCGTCCTCGCCTGAGCGGGCGAGGGCCGAGATGCGAAATGCGGAAACGATTAATGACGCCGGTGTTTCAGGCGGTACTGCTCGATTCCAATCCAAGCAGCAATTACAAATATCAGAACCAAAGCAAAGATCAGAGCAAACATTTCAGGCCTCCTCTTTTTTCATTAAAGGCCAATCGGCCACTATAATTCCTAATACCAAAAAGCTAAACGTCGCCGACAGAAAAAACAACTTGAGCCAGGCATTCGGAATTTTGCCTAACACGCCACCAACTACTGCTGCCACCAAAAATGCCTGGAACAGCGTTAAAGAAGTTTTTGACATCGCCTCCAACCGTTTTGGAGTCCAGAATATTTTCACCTCAGGCTTGTTCTCCTTTCATCATACCTTAGCATTTCAGAACGGGGAAAGGGTAACAAATGATTTATTAAAAGTCAACCATAATATTATTAAAGATAAAATAACGGCCCCCCGCTCCGAGGCCCGTTCGACTCAGCCCAAAGGGCTTCGCTTAGGGCCGAGTGTTTTTGACCTGAGCCCCTCGACTACGCTCGGGACGGAGCCGCGTCGAAGGTCCGAGGTGCACCCGAATCGGTTGGATTCGGGTACTCCTCCGTCCTCGCCTGAGCGGGCGAGGGCCGAGGTGCGGAGTGACACGAAAAGAGAACGTTTGGAAAAAATTGTGGCGCAGCAATTGGAAATGCGGCGCGGGACTTTCCGGCCTGAATTATGGAAGCCGGGTAAAATCGTAGATTTTTTCCTGCCTTACACCGACTTAGACGAACAAGAGATTCGTCGTTTGGTTCAAACAGGATTGGATCAAGGACAAGCCATCTCGGATTCGAATTTTCCTCTAGAAGAGAACGAGCAAAGAGCTTTGCGTTCGGCCGTTCATTCTTTAGTGGAAGCGGGTACGCGTGGGATGGTCGTGACGACGTTGGGACCGGGTAAGCAAGGGGATGAATTGATGGAGACCGTCGAAACGGTGATCGCTGAACTAAAAACCCTAAAAGGCAAGGGACAAAAAATCCATCTCGTTTTACAGGTGGTAAACCAAAGTGTAGAAGCGCTTCTGGAGCTTGAACAAGTAATCAAAGACCGGCTTCTTGAATTACCCAAAACGGACCGTTCCCGAATCGATGTTGAATTCAAAGGAATTTACGGAAATCTGTTTGATCTTCCCGCTCATCCAGAATTTATTGCGCCTTCTCATATCTTCTTTTGGAGAAACACCTGGATGGGAGAACACTGGACTTCGGAGACCATCAAGGAAAGAGCGAGAATGATTTGGGAAAGATTAAAAGCCCCGGGCGTTCTGATCCTTTGGGAGCGAGAAATTACACCGAATCATGAATCTTTAGAAATTCAAGAACTTAAGCAAACGGATCTCGATCCCATTCCCGCCAGCTTACAATCCCGCTCCGAGGCCCGTTCGACTCAGTCCGAAGGGCTTCGCTCAGGGCCGAGTGTTTTTGACCTGAGCCCCTCGACTACGCTCGGGACGGAGCCGAGTCGAAGGTCCGAGGTGCACCCGAATCGGTTGGATTCGGGTACTCCTCCGTCCTCGCCTGAGCGGGCGAGGGCCGAGGTGCGCAGTAAAGATAATGAGGTCGTTCAATACGTCGTTCAGAATTACGACACTCGAACGATCAAACGAGCTCTGAACTTCATGAAGCAGAGATCTTATAGCCCAAGCATTCAAGAAGACGAAGTTATCTTCCGCCTCCTTGGAGAACTCGAGACGCACTTCGGAATCGTAAGCCGTCCTTCGAAAATCAATGTCCTTGAATCCGCCCGTCATTATCCACAAACTGGGAACGGTCAATCCCTCACTTTAGAAACCGAAAAATTCAGAGAATCCGGTGCAAGAGCCGAGGTGCGCCCAAATCGGTTGGATTCGGGTACTCCTCCGTCCTCGCCTGAGCGGGCGAGGGCCGAGGTGCGAGCGAAGCAGGACGCGGTTTTGGATAAAGAACAAATGTACGAATTCTTTATGAAAGAGGGTGCGGAAAAATTTTTCGCGCGGGCGGTGACGGCACTTGATGCGTACCCGCTTCACTCTCAGGGAGAAGAGATCAATAATCGGGAGCGCAGCGTCCGGTGGCTCGATGATCACGGAAAACCGGGCGCTTTGGTAGAAATTAAAAACGCGGACCGGCTGATTGTGATCGGCGATCTTCACGGCGCTTATGAAAATCTGGCGGCAATTTTAAAAGAAGTCGATATCGAACGGGCGCTCCGCAAAGATAAAAACGCTCATCTTGTGATTACGGGCGATGCGATTCATACTCATCGAAGCGAACTCTTCGAAGATCCCAAGGCTTATGCGGATTCCTTCACAACCTTGCTGCAAATTTTGGCGTTGAAGCGCCGTTTCCCTGTTCAGGTGCATTATCTTCCCGGCAATCATGACTATGCTCATCTCCCTCACGAAATGGGAGGGCTTGCTATCTGGCAACAAAAGCGTCTTACAACCCAAAATTCATTTTTTGAAAAAGAGGTGTTCGGGGAAGGAAAACCATTTTCCGAAGAAGCCCTCGAAGGTTTTAAGAACTACATACAGGCCTCTCCCGTTGTTTTAAAAATTCATTCTGAAGATGACCGGACTAAAATTCTGTTAGCTCATGCGGGAGCCGTTCACAACATTCAAAGCTTGAAAGACGTTATTAATTTCTTCACGCCCGAAGTAAGAGACCTTACGCGAATTCCAAGATCGCAGAAAGAACAGCGCCAAACAAACCCTCTTCTCGAAACGCTTTGGAGCCGCGATTACTCCGAACGTGCGATTGCTGATTATGTAGAAAAAAACGGAGTGGATTTCGCCATCGGCGGACACACCACAACGACCATGGAGCAGGCAATTTCTAACAATTTCAGCATCGTTTCCTTAAAAGAACGCGCAAACTTAGGCTGGCAGAACCGGTTTCTTATCGTGGATTCGACCCGTTATCCCATCTATCTTGATCTCAAACTCCCGATCGAAGGGTTGAGGAATGCCGGTGATTTTTCTCAACCGCTTCTTAGGAAAAAATTAGTTGACCCCCAAGGCAACTTCGCCGCCAAAGTCGCGAATTCTACTCCTAAGCTTCTTACGCCCGCGGGCTTGTTTGAATCAGATGATCCCGAAGCGCGCAAAGGAATGAGCGTCGGCGATGCTATTAAAGCCCTCCAAAATCGGATCAAGGAGCTGCTTCCCGTAGAAAAAATGGCGGCGTTTGACTACCTCAAGGCAACAGAAACCGAATATTTTAGAGGCGGCGGCTACAAGGTAAACCGGTGGACTCCCGATCATCTTCTTTTTCAGGCTGAAGATTCTCCGGAAAATCAAGCGGGCCTGGAAGAACAATTAAAGCGGTTTGTGCTCGAGTTTTCACCGACCGGTATGAAATGGAGGCTCTACGAGATTCGCGAACCGAGAAAACCGCCACGTTTTATCGCCGATCCTGTTTTGGATGGGCTGATTGACGAAAGAGATTTGGAGACTCTTTCAAAAATGGCTTCACAGTATAAGAAAGAAAATCTTCCTGACGAATGGAAAAAGACGTTGGAAGATCGGAGGCTCGAATTTCCTCCCACGAAAGACGAGCTGATTCGTTGGTTTCGATCGGGAGATTACAGCAATATCCTCGCGATAGCTGGCGCCGTGGAAATAGTATTTTCACCGTCACGTGTTAAGGACGCCTATGCCGGGATCCATAAACCCAGTCTTCATCTGGAACATTTTTTCGTCTTTGACCCCATCCGTCGGGCCCTTGAACCTATGTATGATCCTCACACAGACTCCCGCAACTTCCGTTCCGAGGCGCGGGCCAGTGATGAAGAATTAAAGCAATACCTCTCCAAATTGTGGGAGCTGGCCCATCGTGAAGAGTTAATCAAAAGCATTTCTGAACAATCCAGCGGCTTTGGCTATGAAGTCAAAATGCTTCTCAACCGAGTCAAACTGTCGCCCTTTTCAGAAAAAGAGGTTCGGCCTCAGGACATTTTGTTTAAAGCGGAAAAAGGCGATGTCTTGGTGGGCCGAATTTTACATTTAGTCGAGACGCTTCAAAAGGTCACGGAAGAGGGGCAGGTTGAGATCACCGTGCCCGAGGGTGCCAAGACTCAATTGGAAACGGAGCTTTACCTTGTATTGGGACCTAACCCGGAAAAACCCGCCGAGACGCTCCTGTATTCTTCTAAGGGCGAAGCCCAATCTATCCCCTCTCAACTGATTTCCTCTCCCTATTATCATAAAGTCATTTCTACCTCAGAGCGCATACCTTTAATTGCGCCTACTCATACCAAAAATATTTACGAAACCCAACTCACGGCGGCGAACGGCGTTGAATATAAAATCCAATTGCAACAACTGCCGTCTGATAAAGGGGAAGGCGGAAAAATCGTGGTGTCCAACAGCGTGGAATTGGAAGAAGGGCACGGGTTTTACTGGAATTTAACGGTTGAACCCGATAAGAATGAAGTCACTTTGATCGAATCCGAAAAAACGGCGGGGGGGGAATCGACTCTAACCTATTCCTTCACTCATCCCGAAACGAATCCGGAATACAAAGATCCTCAAAGCGTTCTTGCGCGTTTTAGCAGCGAACTCATGCGCTACGCAAGCGCCTTAAATACAGCGAGCCAAAAGGAAGATGTTCCTAATGAAGAAGCCAAACATTTTCTTTTTAGCACGGCTCTGTTTATCCGCAACCTTTTGGAGAAGGGCCTTCCCGGTCAAGGCGAAAATCCGAACCGCTCCGAAATGCGCAGCGAGGTTTGGAGTCTTACCGAACCGCTGGCAAGGTTTGACAGGAATTATAAAGATCTCATTGATTTTCTTACGACGCTTGAGCCACGAACTGAGCTCATTGAAAAGCTTCTCCGTTTGAAAGGTGAACTCACCCCTGAAGACGCCCGAAAGTTTTACTTCCAAAATGTTCAGGGAGGTAAGTATGAAAAGGAAAACCCGGTGGCTGTATTAACGGATAACAAATCTTTTGCAGATATTGCGAATAATGTTCCGCTTCCTTCTGAATACATAAAGATGTTTCGGGTGAAATCGCAACCGCTCACGCCGGCCATGGAAGAACTTATTGAAACCCTTGCCGGGCGAATTTTTGCGCTTCACCTTTTGAAAGAGCAGGACCGGGCGAGCCTTGAGAATTTATTCCGCCAGCCTCCTCAAGTGCCTCCGACTCCGCCGGACACTGAAGCCGGCCGCTCGGAAATGAGAATTTCCCCCAAAACTGAGGTTCTCACCCTCTCTTTGATGGAAAGGGCTGTAAAACATCGTCCCTATTCTAACCCTAAGATGGATCCAAAGACGGTCGTTCGGGCTATCTTGGAAATCGCCAAACAAATGCGGTGGGTCTTTAGTCCTGACGATGAAGAAATTCTTCCAGCTTTAATTGAATTTTCCAAACAAAGTGAGAGACCGGAAACAGAGAGTATTCAATTTAATAGTGAAATCGCTCGCATTTTTACATTGTTGGCAAAAGGAGCGAATCAACCCGGAGTGCATGTGGCGACTTTAGATTATGTTCCAAGCACTTCAGAGCTTCGAGGCCTTATTGTTCCCCTCGTCGAAAATAAGAAAGCCAGAGTGAGTATTTTTGTAACCCCGGAGGCGGTGAAGAATCAGCAAGATCAGGACGAACTCACAAAACAAATGGATGAACTTACAAAGCTTGTCCCCGATGGCCGGGCAAATCTTGTTTACGCGCCCGATTGGATCGGTTTACGAAAGGAAGTCTTGAAGGCAGCCCATGAAGCGCACAAGCAATATTTTCCTGAAGGTGAGGTTAAATTTCAAACGTTTCTTGGACGTTATTTTGTCTTGAGCCTTCCGGAAAACCTGTCTGATAAGATCGCTGAATTTGGCGAAGACTTTGGAAAAAGTCTGCGTTCTGTGACCTATTCTATTCCAGAAGCTAAACGCGCTGCTTATCTTGTCATTATGTCAGGTGCTTCCACCAAACTTGCTCAAGATGTTCTGAGCCTTTCACAAAAACAAGATCTCTTTGAGATCAACGGATCCCGTTTCAAAATAAAGAGCTCGGCTTTTGCCTTAGTGGAAGCGATCTGGAAGGTCTTCGAGGCCGCAAAACAGATGGCCATCGCTGCTTAATCGGATTTCAGGGCTTCCTCTTCGCGTAAATTTTTTCTATTCTTGTTTGGCGAGCCAACGGATGAGACCGGAAACAAACTTCACGTAAAAGTCTCCTACTTCAATTTGGATTTTGGAATTTACGCGAAGCTTCAAACGCTTCCCTCCCCAATCAACTAATCCTCCGCACCAATGCGGGGCAAGGTCTGTGGTGAGAGCGGCGACTCTTTGGTGTTGATTTCTTCCAATCACAAGCAAGGGGTATTCTTTTTGATCCAGAGCAATTTGAGGATTGCAGCCGCCTTTTTTTATTTGAACTTTTCTTGCGCTTAAAAGCGTGAGGGCCTCTTTTTTCGGGCGGATTTCATTAAGACCACAGATGACAGGCGGATTTTTGAAATCGATTTTATTAAACATGCTGTGTTTTGCCTTCAGAGTCATCAAAGCGCCGCCCGGAAAATTGGTGCGGTCATCTCGTGCCAGACAAGACACCGGAAGGATTTTTTCAATCGCGCTTCCCCGCCACCCGCCGAAAGGCCCTGAGAAAGATCCCCAGCCTCCCACCATGATTAATCCGGCGCCGGATAAATGTTGTTCGCGAATGATTTTTTGGGACGTTTGTGGGACGTTTTGGGCTGAGAAATCGCTTAGAATGATTGTGTCGAAACGGCGTGAAAGAATATGAGGCGCCAGAATTTCGGAGGGGCCCAGATGCAAAAAATCGGCTTTGAGCGCTCTAAGAATCCCTAAAAGGTAATTCGCGGGTCCGCCTGCGGGGCTATCTCCTGCGTAGAGGATTTTCATGCTTATCTTTCTTCCTCATCCGGCCGCCGATTAAGATGCAGATTTCGTAAAATAAAATCAAAGGCACCGTTAAAAGGATTTGTGTCACAGGATCGGTGGTAGGCGTAATCATGGCGGAGGCTAAAAAGAAAAAGACGATGACCCATTTACGGGCCTTTTTCAACTGCTCTACATTCAATACACCGGCAGCAACTAAGCCGAGTACGATAATCGGAAGGTCGAAAAAAATTCCACAAGCTATGATCATCCCCACCAAAAACGAAAAATAAGGCGTGACGCCTAAAAGCGGCCGGAGGGTATCCGTCTGAAAACCTAAAAAGAAATTAAGACCAAAGGGCATAAGGAACATAAAAGCAAAAACCACACCTGCAAAAAATAGGATGACTGAACTTAAAATCAAAATAAAAATTTTCTTCTTTTCGCTGCGGTGAAGACCGGGGGCCACAAAAAGCCATAGCTCGGTAAAAAGCACGGGGCTTGCGGCAAGGACACCTGTCAGAAGAGAGACTTTTAAGCGCGTGAGGAAGGCTTCGTAAGGTGAGTGAAAATAAAGAGTGTAGCCGCCGGAAGCCTTAAGGGGTGAGAGAAAAAATTCGAGGATTTGGCCGGAAAAAAAATACGCCGCCATGGAAAAACCGACAATGGCGGCGATCGATGCGATAAGTCGCCAGCGCAGCTCTTCCAGATGCTCGAGAAAGCTGGCTCTCAAAGTAAGTTGAGGGTTAAATCTGGGCGAAAATTTCCCGGGCTACGATTCCAACAGCCCCGAGGGCCACAGCATTTTCGCCGAAGGCAGAGGGAATGATGCTGACGCGGGTTGAGGCCTCTTCCACTGCCCATTCCTTGACGGTATTTTTTAAAGCCTCCAAAAAGCCGGCCCCGCAATCTTCTACACCTCCACCGATGACCACAATTTCTGGATTGAGAAGATTCACAAGAAAAGCAACTTTTCTTCCAAGGAGCACTGCGCCTTCTTCGACGATCTTAAGCGTGAGGGGGTCTTTTTCCTTCACGCCTCTTATCAACTCTTTAAATCCAAGTTTATGGAGATTGCCTTCTACCATATCGCGAAGTGCTGATTTTTCACCTTTTTCCAGACGTTCGCGGGCTTCCCGGACCATCCCCAAATCCATTTCCCAACGGCCGAGTTGAGGTGCAATCACAAAGGCCTCTTCTTTACTTTCCTTCAAACTTGCAACCCCGAGTTCTCCGGCCGCACCCGTTGCTCCTCGGTAGATTTCGCCGTTGATCAGAATACCGACGCCGACGCCTGAAAACATATAAATCATGTGGCGGACTTCGCGGTCAAGACCGAGCCATTTTTCGCCCAGCACTGCGGAGTTGGCATCATTTTCTACGATCGTTGGGATGTTGAGTTTTTTCTCGAAGGTATCTTTAATGGAAAGGCAGATGGAAACATCTTTGTCGCCCAAGCTTTGGGGCCAACGAATGGTCCTGCCGCGTTCGTCAATAATGCCGGGAACACCGACACCGACTCCCGCAATTTTTGACCGGTCGATATCGGAGGCGCTGATGATCTCCTCTGCAAGATCCACCATTTTCTGAATCACGGTCTCGGAATTCTCAGGAACCCGCTCGCGTTTCGTTTCTTTTAATACGTTAATCTCGAGATCGACCATAATTCCCACCATTGAGAGCATGTTAAGACCCACACCCACAATGTAACCCGCCTTAGGATTGAGTTCCACTAAGACGGGTTTGCGTCCGCCGGTTGATTCGTCAAGTTCGCCTTCAATCACCAAACCTTTTTTGATGTAGTGATTGATGTAATTGGAGACCGTCACAATGTTAAGTTCGGTCGCTTTGGAAATGTCGGTGCGGGAAATCGGGCCATTTTTCCGGACGACTTCCAAAATGGCCAGATTCTTTCTTTCCTTATCCGTAAGGATACGGTCTTTGAGCAGGACTTGTTTTAGCATGGCTGAGCTGCTACTCCGGGCTAGGGCATCCATTGTTGTGCGTCAGTGCAAAGCTATTTAAAGCTTACTGCTTTTCAAACGTGATCTGATCGATAAAGATCGTTCCGGCCTTGGGATTCGAGTTGATGTCGTCAAAAACCACGACGAATTCGTTCATGGCGGTCCAGTCTTTGACCTTGCGGAATTTTTCAAAGGGGACAGAAATTTTCTGCCACTGGTCCGTAATCCCGGTAACGATGTAAGGCGAGGGCTGGTTGGACATATCTTTCATTTCAACTTTGATCCGTTTGGTGAATCCTTTTTCCTTATCTCCACGGAGATAGAAACTTACCGTATTGTAGGGAGTTGCGTCTTCGCCGTTTAACTTCATCCAAAAACCATTGTAGGCTGGATTGGGGCTGTCGACATCATAATCAAGCCGAATGGAATAACCGGATGCATTTCCCGCAGCATCATCACCTTCGAATGCCATTTGGGAAAATTGGGTTTCATCGTTGGGGTCTTTATCCCATGAACCAAAGTCTCCGCCGATATTGTTAGGCTTGTCACCGCTGTCAAAATCTGCGAGTACTAATTGGCTGCCGCCACCTGCGGAGGCTGCTTCCTCAACAGCTAAAAGAGGGGTCGTTGAAATGAGTGTCATACCTGCTAAAGCGATAAGGATTTGTTGCGCTTTCATTTGAATTAGCTCCTTTCGAACTCATGCAGAATCTTTTATTGATGTACAACTCGGGCTTCATTGTATGTAATAAAACGGGGTTTGTGAAGGGAAATTTTATGTCTTTAAAAAAGGATAAAAAGACTCTATTTAAACCATTCTTCTTGTGCCAAAAGCGGTGCCGCTTTCTTAGCAATTTCATCCCGGTGAAAATACTCTTTAATAACTCCTTTTCTGAGATAATTGGCGATAGCAACTAGGATCATGCCTTGATCTAAGACTAGATACTGGGAGTTGATATGATTATTTTTCACATTCACGGAGTCATAATACCCATACTCCCCATAGACAGGGTAAAGCTCGAGCATTCGGCGCATATTATGGATAGCCTCCTCGGGTAGGGTTTCCAGGGCCAAAAAGGTGGCATAAGGGGCAATGATCCCTTCGTCTTTGTAGCCCTTAACCCCTAGTATTTTTACGCCATATTCACCGTATTTCCAAAGCCGGCCACTCGAGGTCGAGGCTGGGGATATCCCCCAAATCGGATAACCCTTGCGGTTAATAGCATAATCAATATGTACTTGCGTGGCGATCCGGTTATTCATGCCAAATGATTTTGGTGCCAGCTCTTTTTCTTTCATCACAAGAGGCGGCATCAAAAATTCAAAAACTGACCCTCCCCAACTAGGAATAAACTTCATGTGGTCATATTTATAAAATCCTAAAAAAATAGGGTAGCCTCCGATATTCACTTTTTTGCCTTCAGGGACTTGCATTTGCCATTCCCAATCTATGGGCGGCGCGCGGTAAATGGACCACCAGTGCCCCAGGGGCAAATCACCTTTTCCTATTCCTATAAAGCTCGCAAGCCGGGCCTCTGTTGAAATCAGTCCATAATGGAAGGCTGAATACTTTCCTGTTGCTTCGTCGAAGCCAAGTCTTAATTGCCCCAAGGTGGAGTCATAAAATTCCTGATACTTGGCGTCTTTCAAAAACTGATTGGCGAGTGCTTTAATTTCTGCGTCTTCCGAAAAAACCTGTCTCAAGACAATCCAAGAAGCGGTGAACCAGCCAAGGTCGACTACAGAAATATAGGGCCGCGATACGATGAGGGAGTGCGTTTGGTAGAAATTGTAGTGAAAACCTTTCCACCTCTTCATTTCTTTAAGGGTCCGGAGAGTTTCTAATGCCCGATGCCGGGCCTCTTTTTTGGAGATGATGCCCAATTCGCTTGCGGAAACGCAGGCCAGGAAATAAAGGGCGAGGTTGGTCGGGGTGGTATAAGAACCTACGTCGTTGGGCTTACCCACCCGGATATGATCCACGGGCAAATGCGTTTTCCGGTCCAAGGCATTGACGAAGTATTTCCAAGTGTCTCGCGCAACTTCTAAAAGGAACTTCTGATCGTCAGGCTCTGCAAGAAGCGCTTTGGCCCGCGCGGTTGCGTCAACGGAAGTTGGAAACCCCGCCAGATTATCTTTTTGGGAATAAAAAACTATTTCCTCGGGGCCAAAAAAAGTGATTTCATCGATCCAGATCCGGGCTTTTAAGGAAGTCGTCTCTGAGGCGCTCACAATAAAACTAATCTCATCCAAAAGATTCCAATCTAAGGATGCCAGAAGACCTCGGGGAATTATTACTTCTCTCCAATTATCGGGATCCGATTCGGGGTCGGGAAGGCAAGGGGCTGTAAAATCAACGGTTTGTGAGCTGCCTCGTAGATCTTTGAGTGCTAATTGGAGTTTGCCGTCGAAGGGTTTGTTCTCTTTGGTTTTTATCCGGCATTTGAATACGAGACCCTTGCCCTGACTGACATCAAGACCCTTTAGGGAACTTTTAACCATGCCTTTTTTGCGCGGATAGAGGACCGCTTCAAGAAGAAGAGATTTTCCCCTCCTTCCACGGCGCGCGTCTTGCATGGGATAATCGATTTTAAATTCGGCGGGCCGTAATCCTTCACTTTTCCAAGGAGAACCGAAACGATTTTTTCCGTCTCCGGTATTAAAATCATCGATCAACAACATCGACGGCACCACTCTCAAGCTTTTATCTTTGGGGATTTCCTTGTAAGGAGACAGAGCGTTGGTCTCGCGAGGGGCCAAAATCTGGGTGCTGGGAGCACACGAAGCGAATAGACCGATCAGCGAGAGAAAAATCCAGTGGGTTTTAACCCAGTGTAACTTCGACCCGGTGGGTCTTGCCATCTCCAAAAGCAGGAAGAACGTTTGAAGCATGGACTTTTCCGTCAACGCGGACTTCTTTAACGCCTTCACTGACCCCTTTAGGATTCTTAACTTCGATTTGGTAGATAGCATTTCTGAATTTTCTTTTCACGCTAAAACCCGGCCAGCTTTTTGGGATAACCGGATCAATCAGTAAACCTTCTTTGGTGGCGCGGACACCCAGGATCCAATTCATCACCACAGTGAAATACCATTGTGCGGATCCTGTGTACCAGCTCCAACCACCGCGACCGAAATGCGGGGAGTCCGGTCCGTCCACGTTTCCGGATGTCACATAAGGTTCCGTGAAATAGTGATCCGGATCGAGCCCGCGGAGGATCGGGCTGAAACTCTTGTAGAGTTGGTAGGCCTTGTCGCCGTCGCGGCGAATGGCCTCCGCTTGAATTGCCCAATTGCCGGCGTGGGTGTAAAGACCGCCATTTTCACGAACGGACGGCGCGTAACGAGTGATGTACCCGATGGTGGCATCTGTGACGGAATAGGCCGGCGTTAAAAGAAGCGGACCGTATTCGCGGTACAGATGTTTTTCAGCGGAGGCCATTGAGGTCTTTGCTCTTTCAGGGGTAGATGCCTCTGAGATGACTCCCCAGGTCTGGGTGTTTAGGAAAATTTTTCCCTGCTTGTTTGATTTGCTTCCAAGCGGTGTGCCGTCGTCTTTGGTGGCACCGATATACCACTGCCCATCCCAAGCATATTTATTGATCGCGGTCTTCATGGCCTCAGCTTTCTTTTCGTAAGTGGCCGCGCGTTTGGGTTCTTTTTTCTTGACGTAGGGGTTGAATTTTTTCAAAATCAGATAGAAAAATTGGGCAAGCCAAATCGATTCGCCTCTCCAGTGGATCCCTACATGGCTGAGTCCATCGTTCCAGTCGCATTCGCCGATGAGAGGAAGCCCGCGCTTTGAAAAACGTGTGAAGACTTTATCGATGGCGCGGAGGCAATGGTCATAAAGTGTTCCCTGCGTAACTTTTTTTGTTTTAGGATCAGGTAAAAAGTTGGTCTTGAGGCTGAGGATGCTCTCATCCGCGGTCTCGGCCAAATAATAGAGTGTGATGAAAACAAGCCACAAGAGATCGTCAGAACAATGGGTCACAGCGCCCATGCTGGTGCCTTGATGCCACCAGTGATGGACCGTTCCATCCGGAAATTGTTGTTCCGAATGCATCAGGATCTGTTTTTTGCAAAGCTCGGGACCCAGCGGGAGAAAAATCAAGCTGTCCTGCAGCTGATCGCGGAAGCCGTAGCCGCCGGAGCATTGATAGTATCCGGTCTTCGCCCAGATTCTTCCCGAGATGGTTTGATATTTTAGCCAGATGTTTGTCATAAAATTCATGGCTTCATCCGGGGTTTCAATGTAACTCGCCTGGACAAGTTCCATCCAAAAAGCCTTTGCTTCGTCCAATCCTTTTTGCACCGCTTCGGGCGTGGAATATTTTTGGATGAGCTTAGCACTATCTTGACGAAGACGAGGAGCCCCTAGAAGAAAAATAACTTCGCGGGTCTCGCCTGGATTTAAATCGATATCCACTTGAAGGCTTGCGACGGAGTCAGCCCATTTGCCGTGGGTGTTGGTTAATTTTCCATTCCGAACGCCTTGCGGGTTGACAGCCTCACCGTATCGTCCGAAAAATGCTTCCTTATCCCCTTCATAAGCAACGGGTTTAGGATTCGATGAGTGAAAAGCCTCTAAGGGTTTTTCGGTGAGGCCCGTGGAAATGAATCCCGGGACAAGGGCCGGTCTCTTGAGGCCGTAAAGGGCGCCGTTTTTCTCATCGATTTGTGTTTCAATGAAAGTTTTGTGGAATTCCCGGTGGGTGTCGTTGGCGTTTCCCAAACACCATTCAAAATAACTGAAGATACTTAAGTGACGCGGTTTTTTGTCTTCATTAGTCAAACGCACCCGCCAAACTTCGACGGGATCTTTTTTATCCACAAAAACTGTTTTCTCAAAACGAATTGTTTGAAAAGCGCTGGTGAAAACAGAATAACCGAGCCCGTGGCGGACCTCAAAAAAATCGTATTTGGGCATGGTGGGTTTGTAAGTCCCAGACCAAAACGTGCCGGTCTCGCGGTCACGGAGATAGATGTATTTGCCCCAGTTGTCGCGGATAAGGTCTTGCTCCCAGCGTGTGATCCTTGAAAGCTGGGCATTTTCTCTCCAAGAAAATCCGGAACCGACTTGGGATTCCACCAGTCCGTAACCGCCGTTACAGATGACGTTGACCCAGGGCCGCGGGGTATCAGCGCGCGTGATGACATATTCTAAGCCGTCACCCGTGAAATGGCCGTACTTGGATTCGAACTTTCTTTTTGTTTTTGTCGTTGGTACTTCTTTTGTGGTTGCCGTGGGTGCCATTGAAAATCCCTCTTTCTTATTGTTGTTTTTATTCAGGGGGCGCTTGATAAAATTAGGGCTAAGTTTTTCCTTGGAGGATGGCGTCGATTTTAGGTTCGAGTTCTTGGGCGGCTTCTTCGGCGGTCTTTTTTCCGGTAAAGACTAATTCGAACGCGGGCAGCAGGTATTTCCCTTCGATTTCCCGCCAACGCGGATGAAAAGGATCGAAGACGATGTGTTGGACGGCTTCATTTAACATCTTCTTATTTTCGGGTGGCGCGGGGTGGGTCGCCCAATGTTCACTCTCGGAGACTGCGATTCGCGCCGGCTGCGCTAATCCCCGCTCGGCGAGCCGCGCTTGGCCTTGTTCACCGGTAAGCGCCTTGATCACTTCCCAGGCCTCTGCTTTGTGTTTTGAAGAACGGAGAATCGCATAACCCGATCCGCCTGTTCCAAAGGCTCGCACACCTTCCGGATTTTTTGGAAACATCGCGACATCCCATTTAAATTTATAATTTCTGAGCAAGGGTGTTTCCCAAACACCCGAAAGAAACATTGCAAGGCGCCCGCTTGCAAACATCATGTCCACTCCCATCCCAAGATTGGAAAGTGATGTGGGGGTTGGCGCTACCTGATAAAGGTTGGAAAGGTCGGAATAAAATTGAAGCCCCGCGATGGCCTTGGGATCCGCGATCCGAGTGTGTCTGGGATTTTTTACATCGTCAACAAGCGCTCCCCCGTTTCCATAAACAAAGTTTTGCCAGGCCCATCCGTAGAAACCGTATTGAATAATGCGGCCCGACGCATCTTTTTTGGTAAGCGCTCTCGCCGTTCTCAAAAGATCATCCCAGGTCCAATCATCCGTGGGATAAGCCATCCCCGCCTGATCAAAGAGTTCCTTGTTATAGAAAACACAGGCAAAGGGCGCCACGTCTCTTGGAACCGCGTAAAGATCGCCTTTGACAGTGAAGCGGTCGATGATTTGCGGAAAAAAATCAGCGACTTTAAATTCAGCATCGTTTTGAACAAAGGGCGTTAGGTTTTCTAAAACTCTCTTGGAGGCAAAGGTGACAAAGTAATTAACTTCGGTGGTGATGATATCCGGAGCGGCGCCGCCTGCGATACGGGTAAGAACTTTGGAATCGTAACCGGAATAAGGGGTGTGTTCAAAAACGACTTTGATACTAGGGTGGGCTGCTTGCCAGCCTTCGATGGAATGAGTGATGATGTCGACTTCTTCGGGAGTTCCCCAAAAGGTAACTTTAATTTCTGTCGGTCCGCCTTTGCCCTGGCTTTTTCCGCATCCCACGGAAAAAACGAAAAAGCATAAAAGGAAAATGAAAAAAATTCGCCTTATGACCACATCAATCTTTCCTCTGTGATTTTTATTTTCTTTGTTGGGTAGAGAGAAAAAATAATTTCATCCGGCCGGAACCAAAGTTTGATTTCTCTTTCCGATTCATCAGGACTGGTGGAGGCGTGGATCACGTTTTCATAAACCCCTTGCGTGGTGATTCTTCCATATTGTCCCCGGATGGTTGTAGGGTCCGCTTCTTCGGGGTTGGTGGCTCCTGAGAGTTCGCGGACTTTTTTAATTGCGTCTTTTCCCACATAGACGAGAGCCAAGACTTTTTTGCGGTTGTGATATTTTCCCATGAGGTAATCGATGAGTTCAGTAAAGAAAGGTTTTTCGCGAAGGCCTTTATAATGCTCTTCTGCTAATTCCCGTGAAACCTGAAGACACTTGGCTGCGGCAATTTCCAACTTTGCCTCTGACAGACGCGTGAGAATATTGCCCGTCAGTGACTTGGCAAGGCCATCCGGCTTGACTACTACAAGCGTTGCTTCGCCCTGCATAACCCCCCTTGGTTTGACTCACTTTGTGTTTTATAAAAGGCGTTAAATTTGTGAAATTATAGGAGGGGCGCCCTACAATGTCAATCGGGGAACTTGACTTTAAAAAGCTTTGCTTTGCTGCGTCAACTGGGCGGGAGATTGATTTGCGAAAGAACCCGATCAAGCTCATCAAGTGAAAAGTAATGGATCATGATCCTGCCCTGCCTGCCGCTTTTGGAAGAAAAAATCCTAACCGGGACTCCGAAGAGTCTCGAGAGGCGGGTCTCTAAATCAGCTACCTCGGGCGTCAGGCGTCTTGCGGAACGGGCACGTCTTTTCTTGGCGCTTCTTGAAACGAGCTCTTCTGTCTGTCTGACCGAAAGTCCTTCGGTGATAATCCGGCGCGCCACCTGGATTTGCTGCTCTGAAGTAAAAAGTCCTAGGAGTGAACGCGCATGGCCTGCCGTAAGGCGCCCATCTCGAACCTCTTTGATGACTTCTTCCGGTAACCGAAGAAGCCGAATGGAATTGGTAACGGTGGCTCGATTTTTTCCAACTCGTTTAGCTACATCCTCTTGTGAAAATCCTCTCTCAACAACGAGTCGCTCATAGGCCCTTGCCTCTTCGAGCGGATTGAGATCTTCTCTTTGAATATTTTCGATCAAGGCCCACTCCAAAAGATCATTTTGCGCCACCTCTTTGACAACGGCGGGAATCTTTTCAAGCCCTGCAAGGAGTGCGGCCTTCATTCTTCTCTCGCCGCAAATGAGTTCATATTTTCTTCCGCCCGGTGTTTCATTCGCGTTAATTATTTTTTTAACAATGACCGGTTGAAGAACCCCTTTTTCTTTAATCGATTGGGCAAGCTCTTCTAAGGCTTCAGGAGAAAAAGTCTCGCGAGGCTGATCCGGATTCGGTGCAATTTCTGTGATGGGAATAAACTCTAGACCTTGAATTGTTTCGAGATTTTTTTGATGGGAGGCATCCGCAATAATAGATGTGTAACTATCAGGTATTAAAGAAGTTAATCCTTTACCGAGGGCTCTTTTCACGTTTGTGCCTCCATGACTTTTTCTTGCTTTGTTTCTAATTGCGGAGTTTTTGATTCGTTTTTACTTGTTCCAAATCTTTTCAAAAATTCGTCGACTGCTTCCAAATAACTTTTCGATCCACGGGAAAATTTATCGTACAAAATTCCAGGCTTTCCAAAACTTGGGGCCTCACTCAATTTTACCGATCTAGGAATGATTGAAGTAAATACCTTGTCTTTAAAATAATTCCGGGTATCGTTGATGACCTGGTCGGTCAATTTTGCCCTGAAATCAGCCATTGTGAGTAAAACCCCGCCTATTTGAAGTGAGGGATTTAAATTCTTTTTAATCAGCGAGAATATCTCAAGCAGTTGGGCCAGACCTTCGAGTGCGTAATACTCGCATTGGAGTGGAATTAGCAAGAAGTCGCTGGCAGATAAGGCATTGATGCTGAGTAAGCCTAGAGACGGTGGACAATCAATAAATATGTACTTATATTGCGAGTCTAGGGACGTTAGCAAGTTTTTTAGCCTAAATTCTCTTGCCATGAGAGGAACCAGTTCAATTTCTGCCCCGCTTAGATCGGAATTGGAGGGAATGATGTCAAGCCCGGCAATGTCTGTCTTTTTGATAGTAGATACAAGCGCCACTTCGCTAAATAGCGCATTATAAATCGTGACTAAGTTTTTTGATTTATCTATACCAAGGCCACTTGTGGTATTTCCTTGAGGGTCAATATCTATAAGCAGAACGCTTTGCCCCTTTAAGGCTAATCCTGCAGCTATATTGATGGCGGAGGTGGTTTTTCCTACCCCGCCCTTTTGATTACAAAAGGCGAATATTTTGGCTTTTTCAGGCATGTTTCACGTGAAACATTGGGCTGGATTGGATCATTGGCGCATTTTACCAATGATTCGTCAATCTTCAAACAAACTTTATTATGTCCATGTCATTTTGGTAATAAAGCCCGAAAAATCTGTGAATTTATGTGTAGATTCTTCGTGGATTCGACAGGCTCACCATCCAGAGCTTGTCGAGGGGCTATGCCCAGAATGACTGCGTTGCGGCAACTAAAATTTATATACAGATTTAAGATAGATTACTAAAAGAGATAAATCGCAGGGGGAAATTCCTGGGATTCGTGATGCTTGTCCTATAGAAGACGGCTTTACCTTGATAAGCTTCTCTCGAGCCTCGCCGCTTAGGCCTTCGATTGTCTTGTAATCGATATCAGAGGGGATTCTCCGCTTTTCGTATTTCTTGATACGCTTTGCCTCTAAAATCTGCCTATTGATGTAGCCTTCGTATTTAATATTAAACTCTACATGTCTGATCTCTTCCTCAGAAAGCGGACCGTTTCCGAATCCGGCATCCAAGAGTTTTTGATAAGAATTCTCCGGCCGTTTCAGCCATTGATCGAGGGGAATGTTTTCTGTCCTGACCGATTGGAGTCTGGAAATTTCTGACTGGACTCTTTGATATTTTTTTTGAGATTGCTGGAATGTCTCATCAGGAATCAGTCCGAATTCATGGCCATATTTCATCAGTCTTTCGTCCGCATTATCCTGCCGTAGTAATAATCGAAATTCAGCGCGGGAGGTGAACATCCGGTAAGGTTCATTGGTTCCTCGCGTAACCAGGTCATCAATCAGGACACCAATATACGCCTCTGATCTGTTAAGAATAAACGGCTGTTCTCCGCGGAGTTTTCGAACAACGTTGAGGCCCGCCATTAACCCTTGCGCGGCGGCCTCTTCATACCCTGAGGTGCAATTGATTTGTCCCGCAAAAAATAAATTCTCAATTCGCTTTGTTTCTAAAGAATGTTTGAGCTGTGTCGGCGGCATGCAGTCATATTCAATTGCATAGGCCCAACGGATAATCTTGGCCTCTTCAAGACCTGCCATGGATTGAACAATTTGTAATTGGACTTCGGAGGGCAAACTCATCGAAAGTCCGTTGACATAAATTTCTTGGGTGTCGCGGCCTTCGGGTTCTAAATAAATTTGATGCCGCTCTTTGTCCGCAAATTTCACGACTTTGTCTTCAATCGAAGGACAGTAACGAGGGCCAATGCCTACGATCCGGCCGGCGTAAAGCGGGGACAGTGAAAGATTTTTCTTAATGATTTCGTGGGTCTGGGTATTCGTGTAAGTGAGATAACAAGGCATTTGTTCGGTTTCAATTTTTTTTGTTCGAAATGAAAAAGGTTCCGGCGGATTATCACCCAGCTGCGGTTCCAATTTTTCCCAACAGATCGTGTCTTTATCAAGCCGCGGGGGAGTTCCTGTTTTGAAACGAACCACTTCAAAACCTAGTTTTCTAAGCGAGTCAGAAAGTCCGTGCGACGGGGCTTCATCTCTTCTTCCCCCTGGATAATTTACATCTCCCACATGGATCAGGCCTTGCATAAAAGTCCCCGTAGTAATCACAATGTTTTTCCCGTGATACTCGTTGCCTAGAGAAGTCCGGACACCTACGGCTTTTCCATTTTCCTCGAGGAGTTTTACCACCTGTTCTTCAATGAGATCTAAATTTTTTTGATTTTTTATCTTTTCGATCATGAGAAGTCGGTAGGCTTTTTTGTCCGCCTGTGCGCGCGGGGCCCACACGGCTTGGCCTTTGGAGCGGTTCAGCATTCTGAATTGAATCGCGGTGACGTCCGTAGTAAGTGCCATTTCTCCGCCCAGGGCATCAATCTCTCTAACCATATGGCCCTTGGCAATTCCGCCGATGGCTGGATTGCAGGACATTTGTCCGATGGCATCGCTGCGCATCGTCAAAAGAAGGGTTTCAAAACCCGAGCGGGCGATCGCTAAAGAGGCCTCGATACCTGCGTGGCCTCCGCCAATGACAATCGCCGCGTGGGAGGATTTTTTTTGGCTGATCACGTATCTTCGTGATGAAGAATGATGGGAACCTTCTTGATCACAAGCTGATGGAAAATGGTGAGAAGATTATTGGCCGTCCAGTAAAGGACAAGTCCGGAGGGAAGATTATAGAAAACAAACCCAAAGACAACGGGCATCAAATACATTATCTTTGCCTGCATGGGATCCGCACTCGTTTGGGGAGTAAGTTTTTGCTGCCAGAGCATGGAACCAAGCATGAAAAGAGGAAGCAGATTAAAAGAATCTCCGACAAAAGGAAGATTGAACGGAAAAATAAAAAGCCGGTCCGGGGCGGAGAGATCGTTAATCCAACCCACAAAATAGGCGCCTTTTAATTCGACTGCTTCAGAGAGGACCTGATAAAACGCGATAAAAATCGGGATCTGCAGGACCATAGGAAGACAACCCATCATGGGATTCACCTTGTTGCGCCGGTAAAGTTCCATTGTCTCTTTATTCAGCCGGGTAGTGTCTTTTTGATATTGTTTTTGAAGGGCCTTGATTTTGGGCTGCAGCGCCTGCATCTTCTCCATGGATTGGTAACTCAAGTGACTAAAGGGAGTGAAAAGAAGCTTAATGATAAGGGTCAATAGAAGAATCGCTACGCCGTAATTGTGGGTAAGCTTATAAAAAAATTTGAGGGTTTTTAAGAGAGAGACCCGTAAAATGCCCAACATTCCGGAGGAAAATATCTTTTCAAAACCCACGCCAAATTCTTTTAAGGTTTCATACTGTTCCGGCCCCGCATAAATCAGAATTTCCAGCTGTTTTTTCTCACCCGGCGCTGCGTTGATGGGCGAAAAATTTAAGGTACTTACAAGTTTACCCTCGTCCAATCGGGTCCGTTGGCCGATCAACTTTGAATTCGGCTTCACCAAAAGGGCATAATATTTTTTAATAAGGCCTTGCCATTCCAGGGGTTCCGAGGTCACGAGGGGTTTCTTTTTGATCGCTCCCAAATGCGTTACGTGGGCGTCTCCGGAGGAAAACCGCACGATTTTGATCTTCTGCTCATCCTGGTGATCGGCCTCGTCAAGCTCGAGTCCATATTCTAGCTGTAACGGAAAATTTTTCTCGCGAGTGGAAAGATTTTCCAGTTCCACTTCCATCACAAAACTGGGCCGGTCGTTGGCCGCAAAATATTTTTTTACTAACCGATACTCGCCCGATTTTTCATACACAAACTGCATTGCAGCTCTTGTTCCTTCAGCGGGAAGAACCTTAAAAAATTCTTGGGCGGTATCTTGGGTTTCATGTAAAACTCTCACTCCAAAAATCCCGGGGTCCCCGGGCCCTGCTTTATAGAAAACCTTGTCTCCTTGTTTAAGATAGACAATATTGCCGCCGGTATTAGAAAAAACAATTTCATAAAGATCGTTGCGGTAGGGGATTTCCGTCCGCTTTTCGGAAAGAGAAGGGGTGGTGGGTTGAGCGGCAGAAGGTCTGATTTCTGCCTCTAATTTTGGTTCGCTTTGTTCGTAAGTTGTTTTTGGTTGAGTGCTTACGCCTATCATTTTGAGATAGTAAGGGTAAGCTAAAAGAATAATGAGAGAGAAGGCAAAGGCGAGCACATAACGTCTATCCATGATGAGCCTCTACGGGGTCGTAGCCTCCGGGATGAAAAGGGTGGCAGGAGAAAAGCCGGCCCAGCGCGAGAAAAAGTCCTTTTAATGTTCCTTCGGTTTCAAGCGCCCGGCGGGCAAACTCTGAACACGGAGGATGGAATCTGCAATTTGAGCCTAGCCACGGCGAGACCGCGCTTTGATAAATCCGAATCATTCCCAAAAATATATTTTTCATTTCTTACTTAAATGAAATTCAAATCCTTCAAAAGCCCCAACAGCTCTTGCTCGAGCGCTTTAAAGCGGGGCTTTGTTTTGCTGCACGAATGAACTTTAATTTTCAAATCCATTCCGGGGCAAAGCCGGTCGGCCTGCTGCCTTAAAATCTCCCGGATTCTCCGTCTCCACCAATTCCTCTGGGTAGCAAGAGGGACGAGTTTTTTGGCGACGAGAATCTGTTGAACCGGGGCTTTGCTTGGTTGAGACCAGATTAAGAGATGCGGCCCCTTGATCAAACCTGAACGAGGCGCTTGCGACCCTTTTTTCTTCTTCTTGCAAGAACCCGCCGGCCGCCTTTGGTTCTTTTCCGGCGGAGAAAGCCGTGCTTTCTGTGACGTCTCCTGCGTGAGGGTTGATAGGTTCGCTTCATGGTCGGCGCATTATAGGGCCGCTTTTAAATTCTGACAAGGTCATTGAAAAAAATGAGTGCGGGCCTTGAGAAAGTCGTTGCTGTAATAAAATTTTCCTCTTAAAATAGCCCCGTTTGACTTTGCAATATATTTTCTTTACATCCACGACTCGCCTCTTTGAATTTCTCGGAAGTAAAACGCTAAGGTGCATCGTTGTCTTTAATACAATCTAGTTCTGTCGTCAGTGAGCCCGAATCTCTTAAGGATTGGAAAAAAATCCTTGTCCTCATCCAAAAAGAATTAAGCGAACGCTCCTTCGAGACATGGTTTAGCGGCATTCGCTGTCTTGCGCTCAATTCCAAAGAATTAATCGTGGGCGTCCCCGATGCCTTCTATGGCAATTGGCTGAAGGATCACTACCACAATTTAATTCAAAGTTCGGCAGATGAAATTTTGGGCACCCGTCCGGATATCGCTTATCAGACGTTCGCCCCCGTCCAACCGTCAACGCCCTCCAGGGTCCGGGAAGAGACGCGTGAAATTCAGGACGCGAGAAACCTGGGTCTTAATAAAAATTACACGTTTGAAAACTTCGTCATCGGGCCCGGCAGCCGCTTTGCGCATGCCGCCTCATGGGCCGTCACTGAGGCACCGGCCAAGCACTATAACCCTCTCTTTATTTATGGACAGGTGGGGCTGGGAAAAACCCATTTAATGCAGGCGATTGCGCTTGAAATCCACCGCCGCTATCCTGAAAAAAAGATTCTTTATATCTCGAGTGAAAAATTCACTAACCAGCTCATCCAGGCCATTCAAGGCCGTTCAACGCCTGCTTTTCGTTCCCGATTTAGATATCTTGACCTTCTTTTGATCGACGACATCCATTTCATCGCGGGCAAGGAATCCACCCAAGAAGAATTTTTTCATACGTTTAACGCGCTTTACGATGCCCATAAACAAATCGTGATTTCAAGTGACCGGCCGCCGCGGGATATCCCGGGCTTGGAAGACCGGTTGGTTTCGCGTTTCGGCTGGGGGCTTGTCACGGATATCCAGCCGCCGGATCTTGAAACACGCGCGGCCATTCTTAAAAAGAAACTGGAAAAACAAAATACCCAAGTCCCCGATGAAGTTATTTTTTTTATCGCAGAGCGCATCCGGTCCAATGTCCGTGAATTGGAGGGCGCCCTTGTCCGGTTGGTAGCGTACGCCACTTTGGGTGGGCATGAAATCAATCTCTTGCTTGCAGAAAGGGTTTTGGGAAATTCCTTCAAAGAAGAGGGGCAAAAAGTCGGTGTAGATCAGATCCAGAAACGGGTCGCCGAGTTTTTTGGAATGAAAATTGGGGATTTAAGGGCAAAGCGCTGGACTAAACCGATTGCCCACGCCAGGCGCATTGCGATCTACTTGGTACGTGAAATGACCAAATCGCCGCTGGAAGAGATTGGAGAATATTTTGGGGGCCGGGACGCGGCAACTGTGTTAAGATCGTGCAAACAGGTTGAGCAGCTTTTAGCAAAAGACCACCGTCTGAAAGAGGTTGTATCTTCCTTAAAAGGCGCGTTGTTAACCTGAGTAAAATTAATTTTGTGAGTATCTTATAACCATTTTAATTTAAATAGGTTGTAGTGTTTAAGATTTCTATTTTTTACCCTCTATTTAGGGCTAAAATAGTGGATTCCACGACGGGCTGTTGTGGAAAGTTACAAACACTGAGTTTTATAAAATAAGTCTTATGGCTGTAAGTTTTTTAAATATAATAAGTTATATTAAACACGCAAAAAACATACAACCCTACTAAGACTACTATTTTTAATATTTAAACAATAGGAGTAGTTTATATGGAAATCAGAATAGATCGGGATAAGTTTCTCCACGCCCTGGGATTGGTCTCGGGCGCGATCAATCAAAAGGCAAGCACTCTTCCTATTTTAGGAAATGTCCTGATCGAATCCGGGGTTAACAATGAAATTATTCTTACGGGAACAGATTTAGAGATAAGTATTCAAACATCCGCAGAAGCCGTGTTTTGCACGGAAGGCAATATCACCGTACCGGGTAAAAAACTGCATGAAATTTTACGGGAACTTCCCTCGGGAACCGTTGAAATTACAGTGGCAAAAAACAATGCCGTTAATATACAAGCAGAAAAAGCTTTTTTTAAAATCATGGGGCTGGCCAAAGATGATTTCCCAAAAATAGTAAAACCAGATCTCTTAAATGCGGTTGAAATAGAACAGCCGGTCTTTAAAGAATGTTTAAATCTTACCTCGTTTGCAATTTCGCGTGACGAAACCCGTTACGTCCTTAATGGAATTTATATCCAAATCAACGAAAAAGAAATCCGTTTTGTCTCAACCGACGGCAGACGCCTTGCCTTCATCGAAAAAAAACTTACTCAACCCGCCGGCGGATCTTTCGAGATGATTCTGCCCGCCAAAGCAATTCAGGAACTGGGAAAAGTTTTAAAAACCGAAGGCACGCTAAAAATGTTAGTCACAAAAACCCAGGCATTTTTTGATTTGGGAAAAACACTAATGAGTACCCGGCTGATCGAAGGAAATTTCCCCAATTACGAGCAGGTGATTCCTAAAGAAGAAAAAATTATTTCAAAAGTAAAACGAGACGACCTTTTGCAAGCCCTGCGCCGCGCCGCGATTCTTACGACGCCCGATTCCCAGCTCGTAAAATTTGATTTCTTAAAAGACCGGCTTCTTATTTCTTCGCGCTCTCCCAATTTAGGCGAGGCCCGGGAAGAGGTCCAAGCCCAAGGTAATGGTAACGAGCTTGCCATCGGATTTAATCCTAACTATCTCTTGGACGTTTTGAAAAACCTGGACATTGAAACCGTATCTTTTTGTTTGACCGAGGCAGATCGTCCGGGTCTTGTTCGCGGCAAAGACGACTATCTTTATGTCGTCATGCCGATGCAGCTTAACTAAAGCATGCGGCCTCTTCTCCCCATCCTCACATCGGTCCTTGAAGAACTAACCAAAGGCGGCAATCCGCAAAGATTTAACCTGACCAATCAATGGACCTCAATCATGGGAGAAAAATTTGGGCGGCACACCAAACCCTCTTTAGGAAATGGGGGCGCCTTGTGTGTTTGGGTGGATGATTCGGTGCTGGCGTATGAACTCAGCCAAAAATACCGCGGCACGATTTTAAGAAGACTAGAAGCCGCTTTGGGAAAAGACACCATCAAGCGTCTTGTGTTTCGAGTTGGACAACTTCGTTAAATCATGGCACTCAAAATGAAAGAAAAACCAGCCGCGAGATCGGGAAAATACGACGCAACGGCGATTCAAGTTTTAGAGGGAATCGAGGCGGTCCGCAAACGGCCTGCGATGTACATCGGAGATACCGCCACCCGCGGTCTTCATCATCTGGTCTACGAAGTCATCGATAACTCTATCGACGAAGCGCTTGCCGGACATTGCGACAAAATTCACGCCGTAATCCACACCGACGGGAGTATTTCAGTATCTGACAATGGACGCGGAATTCCGACGGACATGCATAAGACGGAGAAAAAATCCGCCCTGGAAGTAGTGCTCACCACGCTTCACGCCGGCGCCAAATTTGATAATAAATCCTACCGGGTAGCGGGCGGCCTTCACGGCGTCGGCGTCTCTGTCACCAACGCTCTTTCCGAGTGGTGCGAAGTCAACGTGCGCCGCGAGGGAAAAGTTTTTCGTCAAGATTACGCTAAAGGAAAACCGAAAAACAAAGTCACCATCATCGGAAAAGCCAAAGACACAGGAACCGCCGTCACGTTTAAACCGGACCCGGAAATTTTTCCTGTCACAGAATTTAGTTTCGATATCCTTTCCAACAGGCTTCGCGAGCTCGCCTTTCTCAACAAAGGAATCACGATTTCGATCCTGGATGAGCGCACCAAAAAAGAACACAACTTTCAATACAAGGGCGGCATCGGGGAATTTATCCAGTACCTCAACCGCAATAAAAGCGCTCTGCACAGCAAGGTTTTTTACACGGAAAAATCTAAAGACGGCGTCACGGTGGAAGTGGGGCTTCAATACAACGACAGCTACAGCGAAGATGTGTTTTCCTTCGTTAATAATATTAATACCATAGAAGGCGGAACCCATCTTGTGGGTTTTAGAACTGCCCTCACACGGGCTACCAATCAATACGCAAAAGGAAAAAAACTTTTAAAAGAGGGAGACCCGCCGCTGTCCGGTCTTGATTTATCAGAAGGTCTAGCCGCGGTGCTGAGCGTAAAAGTTCCCCAGCCCCAATTTGAAGGACAAACCAAAACTAGACTCGGCAACAGCGAAGTGGAAGGCATTACCTCTTCACTGGTCTACGAGGGCCTTACTAATTTTTACGAAGAAAATCCCGCCATCGGAAATAAGGTGGTGGACAAGGCGCTGTTGGCACTGCGGGCACGCGAGGCCGCAAGAAAAGCCCGTGAACTTACCCGGCGAAAAGGCGCACTTGATTCCGGAAGCCTTCCCGGAAAATTAGCGGATTGTTCGGATGGGGATCCGCACAATTGTGAGATCTATCTTGTGGAAGGAGATTCCGCCGGCGGTTCTGCCAAACAAGGGAGAGACCGGCGCTTTCAAGCCATTCTTCCTTTGCGTGGAAAAATCATCAATGTGGAAAAAGCCCGGATCGACAAAGTCCTTTCCAACCAAGAAATCCGTACCATCATTACCGCGCTGGGCGCCGGCGTTGAAAATGAATTTGATTTAACAAAATTGCGTTATCACAAACTGATCATCATGTGCGATGCGGACGTTGACGGCAGCCACATCCGCACCCTTCTTTTGACTTTCTTTTACCGGCAGATGCGAAAACTGATCGAAGCGGGCCACGTCTACATCGCCCAGCCGCCTCTTTACAAAGCGAAAAAAGGTAAGCGCGAAGAATATGTAGAGACCGAAGAAAAACTCGACGCCATGCTGATCGAAATGGGGACCGACGGCGTGACCCTTCAATCGCTTTCCAAAAAAACCAACTGGACCGGCAAGGAGCTGCGCGAAATCTTGGAAGTGATCAGCAACATCACGCAACTCGAAAGACACCTTGAGAGAAAAGGAATTTCTTTTTCCCGGTACCTGGATGCCTATGAGCCGAAAAAGCGCGGCTTTGCCAGCTTCCTTGTCAGGTCAGCCAAAGACGACAAGGGAACCTTCGCCTACTCCAGCGAAGAATTGGCAAAATTAACGGCTGAGATCGAGAAGAAAAAAGGAAAATCCGTAGACGTAAAAGCCAAAATGGGCGTTCCGGAAAATAGCGGCCCGCAAGAGGACACGGTGGAAGTCGAAGAGCTTTTTGAAAGCCGCGAACTGGACAAGGCGACCAAGAAACTCGAGAAATTTGGAATCGATCTCCTGGATTTCCGAGAAAATAAAGAGCCGCTCTATGAGGTAACCCAGGAAAAGAAAAAATTTTCAATCCATTCACTGGCAGCCGCCCTTCAACGCATCAAGGAAATGGCCAAGGAAGGCATGATCCTTCAGCGTTACAAAGGTTTGGGAGAGATGAATCCCGAACAGCTTTGGGAGACCACCATGGACCCCGCCCGGCGGACGATTCGCCGCGTGGCATTGGAAGACGCAGTAGAGGCCGATGAAATTTTTACCATTCTTATGGGTGAGCAAGTGGAGCCGAGGCGGCAATTTATCGAACGCTACGCGAAGGCCGTTAGGAATTTAGATGTTTAATGCAATGACGGATAAGAATTAATGGCAGACGAAAAAGACAAAAAGAAGGATAAGGACGAGGAAAAGGATAAGGCGCCCGCAGCGCCCAAGGAAAGCGTCTACACGCTCGGCGAAAAAATAATCCAAGTTCCCATCGAAGACGAGATGCGGAACTCCTACATCGATTACGCGATGAGCGTCATCGTAGGCCGCGCGCTTCCCGACATCCGTGACGGTTTGAAGCCCGTTCATCGCCGGATCCTCTATGCCATGCAAGAGCTTGGGCTCGCCTCCAACCGCGCTTACAAAAAATCAGCCCGTATCGTCGGAGAGGTGCTCGGAAAATACCACCCGCACGGTGACGTAGCGGTTTACGAAACGCTCGTTCGTATGGTGCAGGATTTCTCTCTCCGTTATCCTCTGGTGGACGGACAAGGAAACTTTGGCTCCATCGACGGCGACAACGCAGCGGCGATGCGTTACACAGAAGTCCGGCTCGCCGCTCCCGCCGAAGAACTTCTCAGTGACATCGATAAAGAAACCGTAAATTTTGTTCCCAATTTTGACGAATCCCTTCAAGAGCCCTCGCTTCTCCCGTCCCGGCTGCCCAATCTTCTGATCAATGGAGCAAGCGGCATCGCGGTCGGAATGGCCACCAATATTCCGCCGCATAACTTGGTAGAAATTGCCCAAGGCATCAGCGCGACGATCGAAAATCCGGACGTCAGCACTAAAGACTTGATGAAAATTATTAAGGGCCCGGATTTTCCGACGGGCGGAATCATTTTGGGCCGCGAAGGAATCCGCAATGCTTACGAAACAGGCCGCGGCCGAATGGTCGTACGCGCCAAGGCAGTGATCGAAACCGGGGACCATAAAAAAGACGCCATTATCATCACAGAAATTCCTTACCAGGTGAATAAATCCAATGTCATTGAATCGATCGTGCGCCTTGTGGAGGACAAAAAAATCGAAGGCATTCATGACATCCGGGACGAATCCGACCGCGACGGCATGCGCCTGGTGATAGAACTTAAAAAAGATGCGATGCCTCAAATTATCTTGAACCAGCTTTATAAACATACCCAACTTCAAGAAACCTTTGGCACCATTTTTCTTGCGCTTGTGGACGGCCAGCCCAAAGTTCTTAATTTAAAGCAAGCGATCGAACTTTTTATCGAGTTCCGTGTCGAAGTTGTTACGAGGAGAACGCGTTTTGAACTCGACCGGGCCGAGAAAAGGGCCCATATCCTTGAAGGTTTAAAGATTGCGATCGCCAATCTCGACAAGATCATCAAGACCATCCGGCAATCCAAGAGCCCGGAGGAAGCAAAAACAGAACTCGTTAAAAATTTCAAACTCACTGAGGTCCAAGCCAAAGCCATATTGGAAATGCAACTCCAGCGGCTTACCGCGCTGGAACGCGAAAAAATCGATCTGGAATATCTCGAGCTCATCAAAAAAATCGAATATTACCGCTCGCTCCTAAAAAGCCGGACGAAAGTATTAGACATTGTAAAGACCGAGACGGCAGAGATCTCAAAAAAGTACGGCGACGCGCGCAGGACCCAGATCGTCGCGCAGGAAGAAGAAATTGAGATCGAAGACTTGATCGCCGAGGAAGATGTCCTTATCACGATTTCACACGCCGGTTACATCAAACGCACTCCTGTTACGCTGTACCGGAGACAGCGCCGGGGCGGAATGGGCGTTACGGGCGGGGGCGTCAAAGAAGAGGCGGAGGATTTTATCGAACAGCTCTTCCTATCTTCTACCCACGACTACATCCTTTTCTTCACCAATAAAGGACGTGTTTATTGGCGCAAGGCCTATGAAATCCCACAGGCCTCAAGGCAGGCCCGAGGCAAGGCCATCGTCAATCTTCTTTCGTTGGAACCCGGAGAAACGGTTTCCAATTTTCTTCAAGTGAAAGAATTTGATGACAAACATTTTGTCGTGATGGCGACTAAAAATGGAATGATCAAAAAGACGAGCCTCGCGGCCTACTCCAATCCGCGCTCCAAAGGTATTCTTGCAATCACGCTTCGTCCCAAAGACGAGCTTGTGGCAACCAGGCTTACCAGCGGCAAGGACGAGATCTTTCTGGCAACCAAAGGCGGAAAGGCCATTCGGTTTTCAGAAAAAAATGTCCGCGACATGGGCCGTACCGCATCGGGGGTCACAGGCATCCGGTTTGCAGGTAAAGGCGAAGTGATCGCCATGGAGATTGGCAACGCTAACGCACGGGTCCTAACGATCACGACGCTCGGGTTTGGAAAGAAAAGTCTCTTCAAAGAATACCGGCTCCAGACGCGCGGCGGGAAAGGCGTCATCAACATTAAACTCACAGCAAAAAATGGACAAGTCGCAAGTGTCTTGGCTGTCCAAGAAGAAGACGAAGTGATTCTCATGACCACCGCAGGGATGGTAGTTCGCTGTCCTGTAAACCAGATCCGAACTTCGGGCAGGGCCTCTCAAGGGGTGCACGTCATCCGCCTCAAAGGCAAAGACCGTGTAGCCTCGGCGGCCCGCGTCGTGAGTAGAGAAGAAGAGGAAGTCCCTTCCAAGGATTAGTCCCCAGGTGCTCGACCTTAAGTTCATCCGAGAAAATCCCGATCTTGTCCGCAAGTCCGCAGAAGCAAAACTTTCCAAAGTAGACATCGATCAACTTCTTTCGCTCGATCAAGAAAGGCGGACGCTTTTGCGCGAAGTGGAGGCCCTCAAAGAGGAACGTAACCATGCCAACGACCTTATAAGCAGACTCAAAAAAGAAGGCAAGTCTATAAACGAAACCCTGACGCTGTTAAAGTTATCATCCCAAAAAATTGATGAAATTGATAAAGAAGTGGGAGATATAGACAATAAGTTATTCAAAATACAGTCATATATACCCAATATACCCCATGATTCCGTTCCAATTTTCAAAGACGCATCGGGTAATCAAATTGTGCGTGAATGGGGGGAAGAGAGGCGGCCCAACCGGCCTGACCCCAAAGACCACGAGGCTTTAATCAAAGAGCTGGGCTGGGTCAATTTTGAGAGGGGGGCCAAGATCACAGGGAGCGCTTTTCCGGTCTATCAAGGAACGGGAGCCAGCCTCGAGCGCGCCCTTATCAATATGATGCTGGACCTTCACACCAAAAAACACGGTTACACGGAAGTGGGTGTGCCGCATTTGGTAAACCGGACCAGTATGTTTGGCACGGGACAAGTTCCTCGGCTTGAAGGTGACATGTACCGATTAAAGGACGAGGATTTTTTTCTGATCCCAACCGCAGAGGTTCCGGTGACTAATCTCCACCGCGATGAAACTTTGTCTGAAAAAGACCTACCGGTTAAGTACGCCAGTTACACCCCTTGTTTTCGGCGAGAGGCCGGATCCTATGGCCGCGACACCAAGGGGCTTTCCCGGGTTCATCAATTCGACAAAATCGAACTCGTAAAATTTGTAAAACCCGGAGAAGGGCTAGGCGAACTCGAGACGCTCGTCAAAGATGCGGAAGAAGTTTTGCAGCTTCTCGAATTAAAATACCGCGTCCTCCTTCTCTGTTCGGCGGAGCTTAGTTTCTCAGGTGCCAAAGGTTACGATCTGGAGACCTGGGCCCCCGTGTCGAAAAGATGGTTTGAGGTATCAAGCTGTACCTGGTTCGGAGATTTTCAGGCCCGGCGCATGAATATCCGTTACCGTTCCTCCTCGGGAGGAAAAAGCGAACTTGTTCACACTTTGAATGGATCAGGCGTCGCCTTAGCCAGGACTGTTTTGTGCCTTTTGGAGACTTTTCAGAACGCCTCCGGCGGAATTGATTTCCCCAAAGCCCTGGCGCCCTACCTCGACTAATTCCAGCTTCGCTGTTAGAATGACACGCGCATTTCGCCGTTTTTTAAATATTGACCTTGAATAAGGGAAGGGTGGCAGAGCGGTTGAATGCGGCGGTCTTGAAAACCGTTAGATCCTTTGGATCTCCCGAGTTCGAATCTCGGCCCTTCCGGATCTAAATAACCATTAATGGAGAGGTGGCCGAGCACGGTCCAAGGCAACGGTTTGCTAAACCGTGGCGGGGTAATACCTGCCCCCCGGTTCAAATCCGGGCCTCTCCGCCAGTAATGCAATGCAAAATTAAAAATGCAAAATGTAATAAAAATTTGGGAATCGATTCCCTCATTCACATTTTGAATTTTTCATTTTTAATTGCTTTAATGCGCCCGTCCCAAAGGGACTGCGACGTTAAATAGATTGCTTCAACTACCGGCCGTGACTGAATTGCGGTTGGTGTAGAAACATAATATTCAGTGCGCCCGTAGCTCAACTGGATAGAGCGTCTGCCTACGGAGCAGAAGGTTGCAAGTTCGACCCTTGCCGGGCGCAAATTCTTTTAATTTATGCCAAAAGAAAATTCTGAACTCGACGAACACTACATGCGTGAAGCGCTTAAAGAAGCGCGCCGCAGCTTTGAAGCAGGAGAAGTGCCCGTAGGCGCGGTCGTCGTCTACCGCCAAAAAGTTATCGGCCGGGCGCATAATCAAATGGAAGTGTTGCGTGATCCCACGGCCCACGCTGAAATGATCGCCCTCACCCAAGCCGCCGAAGCCCTCTCGCAAGATAAAAGAGATCACCGGGGATCATTGGAAGGCGCCACTATGTATGTGACCAAAGAACCTTGCCCCATGTGTGCGGGCGCTCTTGTGAATACCAAAGTCAAAGAAGTCGTCTTTGGAATTCCCGACATCAAGGCCGGCGCTTGCGGGAGTCTTTTTAATATCGCTAGTGACGACCGGCTCAATCACCAGCTCAAAGTCCGCGGAGGCGTGCTGGCCAACGAATCCAAACTTTTTTTACAGGAATTTTTCCGCACGCTGAGGAAGGAAAGACGTTAATGGAAATCACCCAGACAGAGCGCGAGGCAGTTTACAAAACGATTTATGGACGCAGGGACGTCCGAAGTCTTTTTACCGACACCCTAGTTCCTCAAGACGTCTTAGCCCGAATCCTTAAAGCCGCCCACCACGCCGGCTCCGTAGGCTACATGCAACCCTGGAATTTTATTGTGGTAGACGATCTGGAAATAAAAAAACAGGTCAAGGCTTCTTTCGAAAAAGAAAAACAGGAAGCAGCCCAGCTTTTCACAGATGAGCGGCGCGAAAAGTATCTTTCTTTTAAATTAGAAGGAATCGTCGAGGCGCCGATCAATCTTGTCGTGACATCCGACCCCACGCGCTTTGGCCCGCAGGTGATCGGCCGCCGCTCGATTCCTGAGACGGATATCTACAGTACGTGTTGCGCGATTCAAAATCTCTGGCTCGCGGCCCGCGCAGAAAATGTCGGCGTGGGCTGGGTGAGTATTTTAAAACGTGAAGATCTCTACGAAATTTTTAAGCTCCCCAAGCACCTTACAATCGTGGCCTATCTTTGTTTGGGCTGCGTGACCCATTTTCCGGACCGGCCGGACCTTGAGCGCCTCGGGTGGGGGAAAAGGGTCGCGTTGGGCGAACTCGTTTCTTTTAATCAGTGGAAGGGAAAACCTCCCGAAGGCTGGGAGAATTTTTATTTTCTTTTGAACGATTAGTACCCGGACTCGATTGATTTTAGGGGTATGCCCGGTACTTAGGGTGAGCGAAGATTGAAATGGCCAAGTTCAATCTAGTCGAACCATTAGTTGTTTCTTTTATGGAGACGTGCCAGAGCGGCTGAATGGGCGCGCCTGGAAAGCGCGTAACCCTCGAAAGGGGGTTCTTGGGTTCAAATCCCAACGTCTCCGTAATTTTTGCAGACAAAAATTACGTCCCAGGAACACCGCAGTGTGACGTGGGACTTCCTTAATTGTATTTAGACTTCAAGTTGGGATTTGAAGGGAGCCGCAATTTTATGAGTCGTGACGTCTAGGAGCGGCGAATTGCGGCGGGTGGCCGATCTGAAGCCCGGAGGGCGGAAGGCGCCAAATCCCAACGTCTCCGTTCTTCTTCGCCCTCCCTTGCCAAGGCTTCGGAGGACTTCGAAGGAACGGGAGAGGGAATGGCAAGACCAGGTACGAATTTATCGAAGAGCTAGTTTTACTGTCTGAGTTTCATAAAAGCACGTAACTTATTTTGTCGATGGAT
>CAYJTB010000001.1:25602-100185 GCA_964372875.1 uncultured bacterium | reverse complement strand
AGCGCATGATGAATAGCTTGGCCGTAACTCATTTTACTCATGACGCCACCCTATAGACATCCTGAAACAATTCCTCAGGACCGGGAAAAGGACTTTCCTCGGCAAATGAAACCGCCTCTTCAATCTCTTCCACAATCAAATTCTTCCATGCCTCGGTCGTTTCTGCGGGCACGCCGTACTCCTTTTCAAGAATCGCTTGGGTTCTCTGGAGAGGATCATTTTCAAGAGACTCGCTTAATTTTTGCTGGTCCCGATAGGCCTCGCGATGATCTTTGCCCGGTCCGACATGCTCACACCAACGGTAAGTCATAAATTCTAAAAATATCGGGCCTCCACCCTTTCGTATCTCGCAGCATGCCTCCTGTGTTTTTGAATAAACCACCTGCACATCGTTGCCGTCATAACGGGCGCCTTTTAAACCCAAACCTTCTCCGATTCGAAATAATTCCGTTTGTTTGTGCCGGTCGCGCACTTTGGAGTGAATGGCGTAATGATTATTTTCGCAAATATAAAGGATGGGAAGATTTTTCAAGACCGCAAAATTGATGCTTTCAAAAAAAACACCTTCATCCACCGCGCCGTCCCCAAAAAAAGCTGCGGCCACACGCCGCCGGCTCTGCATCTGAGACGCTAAGGCATCACCTGTCGCTACCGGGATACAACTTGCAACAATCGCCGAAGAACCCATCAGCCCAAGTTCCGGGGCCGCAAGGTGCATCGAACCACCCTTCCCTTTATTGGAACCCGTGACTTTGCCAAAAAGTTCCGCAAAAAGTTTTTTGAGCGCTCCGCCCTTGGCAATAAAAAGACCGTGGCTTCGGTAAGTTCCATAGATGTGGTCCGTGGGTTCAAGTCCGTGACAAACTCCCGCCGCTGCCGCCTCTTGTCCGATCGAAAGATGGACCGGGCTTTGAATTTTATCGGAGGGGTAAAGCTGGATAATTTTTTCCTCTGTCAGACGGATCTTTAACATGCACTGATAAAGTCGGGTAAGTTTTTCTTTAGACGTTGGCATATTGATTTCGCTTAATCATTTGATACGCCTTGATAAGTTCCGTAATTCCGAATTCGAGTGTGAATTTTGGTTGGTAACCTGTCTTTTCGATCTTGGCGTTACTGACAATGTAATCCCGCTTGTCCGGATCTTCGCCGATTTCTGATTCAATAAAATAAAATTTGGGGACCTGTTTTTTAATCTCCTCACAGAGCTCTTTTTTACTGATATTGCAATCGCTGAGGCCCACGTTATAAGGTTCGTTTTTCATGCGCTCAAAATTTTCCAAAGCATGGATAAAAGCGCGCACGATATCGCGGACATGAATGTAATTGCGTTTGAAATGAGCCTCAAAGAGTACCACAAAGCCGTCATGGACCGCACGGTAGACAAAATCATTCACTAAAAGATCAAGGCGCATCCGGGGGCTTGCGCCAAAAGCCGTCGCAAGCCGTAACGTAACGGAATTTTTCGATTGGAGGATGGCCTGTTCTGCTTCCACTTTGAGGCGCCCGTATAAAGAAACGGGGCGAAGCGGCGTTGTTTCATCGCAATATTTATCTTTTTCGCCGATCCCGTAACCCGAATTTGTCGTGGGGTAAATCATTCGTTGGCTGGGGCTTCTTAATTCCAAAATCATTTTGACGGCGTCAAGACTCACCGCCTTTGCCTCTTCAGGAAATTTATCGCAAAGAGGGGCCCCGGTGAAGCAGGCCAAAGGAAAAATCGCGTCGGCTTTTTTAACGCACTCGGAAACAAGACGTTTGTCCCGGGCATCTCCCCGATAAAAAGTAAAATTTTTATGATAACAGGAATCAAGAAGCGAGGTTTGCTGATACATAAAATTATCGATCACGGTGACTTCGTGACCCGCTTCAAGAAGCATGGGGACCATCACTGAACCGATATAACCCGCACCGCCTGTGATTAAAATTTTCATACGTTCCTCCGTATCGTCATTGCGAGGAGGCCATAGGCCGACGAAGCAATCCCGGCACTGAGATTGCTTCGCCCTTTCTCACTGACTTCGTAGGGCTCGCAATCCCCTCATTAATGTTTTCTTTAGAGGATCGGGATAGCCCCTGCGGGGCAATGACGGCTTGATACCAATCCAAGGTTTTTTTAATCCCTTCATCAAGAGAAATGCGAGGCGACCACCCAAAAATTTTCTTTGCCCGCTCGAGATTAAGTTTCAGGCTAAAAAGAATCGTCGGCTTGGTACGGTCAAATTCGATCGTTAGGTTTTTGCCAGAATGTTCGATCACTTTCCTGACAAGTTCGGCCACGGAGATCCCTTGGCCTGACCCAACGTTGACTAATTCAAAAGAGGTCGTCTGGTGCGCCAAGGCCTGTTCCGTAAAATCTATCAGATCATCTACATGAAGGAGATCCCTCTGTTCCGAGCCGTCACCCCAAACGACGACTTTGCCACGCTCAGGAGCTGCCATGACCTTCGCCACGGTAGCGCCAAAGACATGAGAGCGTTCCAGGTCAAATTTATCAAAAGGTCCGTAGATATTGGAATGCCGGATCACGGTAAACCGGGTGGAGCCGATCTTGGAATAAAACTCGCACATCTTTTCATTGTAGACCTTGGTCCAGCCGGCACCGAAATATTTGTCCGTGATTTGATAATTAAAATCCGTTTCCCGGACCGGCTCTTTCTTGTCGCCGGGATACATGACCGTGCAGCTAAAAAATACGAAATGTTTAACTTGCTCTTCATAGGCCGCCCGGAAAAGAAGTGCATTCATGACTGCATTGTCCGTCACATGATAAGCGGGATTGGAAATGATTTCTTTGGCGCCCGATGTCGTAGCAGCGGCTTGGATGACAATGTCCATACCGCGCATGATTCGCCGAATAGGTTCCCGGTTCGTCAGATTGGCCCGGACAAAACGCACCCCAGGCGCATCCCTTTCCAGTTCGGGTGGAGTTTTTTCATGGTAAGTCGCATAGATTTCATATTCTTTTTTTTCCGCGAGCCTGTTCAGAAAATTTCTCCCGATAAATCCCGTGGCGCCGCAAAGTAAAAGTTTTTTCACTGGATTTAAAAATGCCCCGCGAGTTCCGATCCGATGGAAGAATTTCCGTAAAGGTAGGCTCCCTTTTTATTCCCATACCAAATCACTTCCCGGTACCAATCTTCCCATGCGGTCCACTTCTCCCGGGTCCGATCGATATGATAATGACACATCTTTTCTTCTAAAGGAATTTTGATGCCCCGAATCGCCGCCTGATAAAACTCCCAGAGGTTATGAGAAAGTTCGAGATCGAGATCTTCGGTTAGAAAAGGAATTTTAACGAGCGCGCGGTTGAGAAAAACAGCTTCTTGGAGGAGATTGCCAGGCAATGGAAGCGATTTTTCCTCTAAAAATTCGTCTAGAACGGCCGCGGCCTCTTCATAAAAGGCCGTGAGTTTATTTTCTTTGCAGAGTTTGATCATGACATATTCGTCCGCGGGCCACCAAATATTAAGCCACTCCTCCGACCGGCAATACTCCGCCCCGCCCTCTTGGATATCCCGCGCCTTCTCCAGAAAAAAATCGCGGATCTCGGTAAGCACGGGATGAGAATCTAAACTCTTTTGCGTGAAGACTTCGATGAGTTCGCGGTAACGAACCCCGCAGACTTCATGAAGCGCCACAAAAGGAATCTGAAGGATTTTATCAAAATGAAGGAGGCCTGCTGTCCAGGAAAAAGCGCGTGTCCTTCTCCAGTCTTCGCGGGGCATGCTCGCGGTGGATACGATGAGCTGCTGAGTCTCAAAAATCTCATCCTCAGATTCGCTCAAGGAGCCGTGAATATTCACGACTTTGGTTTCCACCGTTACCATGCCGTATTTTTTTTGATACTCCGGGGCGCCCATCTCGGCATTGGGAAGGATCGAAAGATTATTGAATTGGATCCGGTTATGCTGGCCGTTTTCTATCACCGTAGAAACTCCGTCGGCAAAGGAGTGATAGGTTTCACCAGGAAGTCCCAAAATAAGATCCGTATAAGTTTCCACATGGTCCAGAGTAAAACGCCTTTGCAGTTCCTGAAACGAATCCGTAGAAATATTGGCACGTTTGATGTTTTTTAAGGTATCGGCGTCGAGGGATTGGAAAGAAATCGTGACTCCTTTATTGAGCCCGGAATCGGCCAGAAGTTTTTGGACTTTGTAAGCACGTTCGGTGGCATTTTTAGTGTTTTGAACGGAAAGGGCTTGCGGAAACCTGCGGACTTTTTTCACTTCGGAGACATACTGAACAATTTCAAGGTCTCGGGGAAGGATTCCAAAATTGGCGTCGCAACAGAAAATAAATTCGATTCGCCGATCCGCGAACCAATCCACTTCCCGAAAAAGTCGGTCCAAATCAAACTGAAAAACCTTGCTTTGAACGGCGGAGCCCCAATCGCAAAAGGTGCAAGAAAAGGGGCAACCGCGATTGGTCTCCCAAAGGATGAGCCACTGTTCCTTGGGATAGGCCGCCATTAAAGGATCAAAAATCCCGTCTAAGTAAGGCGATGAAACAGACAAAAGATTGCCGATTCGATCCGCCTTCGGATGGGTCACAAACGTGCCGTCTTCTCTTAAATAACTTACGGCCGGAACCGACTCCCAATCCCGGGCGGAAAAATTTTCCAAGACTTGCATGAAAACCCGTTCGCCCTCGCCGTGAACGCACAGATCGATAAAAGGATTTTGGCGCAGGAAATTTTCGCTCTGGTCCGGCACGTGAGGCCCGCCGAAAACAATCAAAGTTTCCGGATTCTGCTCTTTGAGGGCCTTGGCGATCTCCAGCGAGATACGAATATTCCACACATACGTGCTGAATCCGACGACGTCCGAGCCTTGCAGTCTTTCCACCACTTCCCGGACCGGCAGCCTGCAATAAATCGGCAAAAGGAATTCATAATTTTGGCCAGATGCCGCGTGGTGTTTGACATAGGATTCAAGGAGCCCCACGGAATAAGGAAGGTAATTTTGATTGGAGAAACTATTATTGATTTGAACAAGCCCTACTTTAACTTTTTTAGGCAACGTCGCGGTCATTTCGTAGCGGCTTCCTGTGGTGCATCCGTGGGTGTTAAATCCGTCGGATAATCACGGTCGACCAAAGTCCCCGGCTGGTAGAAAATAATTTGGCTGCCGCGTGTTTCAAACGAAAAGGGCACGCGAAGAAACCCCCGGAGCGCTTCTTTAATCATGGGATGCTGATCGGGCTTGGCAAAAAGAAGCAAAAATCCGCCGCCGCCTGCGCCTAAAAGTTTCCCGCCGATTACACCCGCGCGCCGCGCAGTTTTATAGATTTCATCAATCAGCGGCGAAGAAATCTTGGACGTAAGGCTGCGTTTTAATTTCCAACCTTCATTAAGAAGATCGCCGAAGTCCGCAAGATCTCTCCCCTTCGTAAGAATGGACACTCCTTCTTCCACCATTTGCTGCATGGCCTTGAGCTCCGTGGTCCGCTGTGCTGTGAGTTGGATTTGTTCTTTGGCAATTTCGGAAGCGTTTCTGGAAAGGCCCGTGAAATAAAGCAACAAGTGGTTTTGAAAATCTTGTAATCGGTCTTGGCCTAGGATGATCGGAGTAATATGGATATCATGATTCGAGGTAAAATCCACGCGTGAAAGCCCGCCATGCGCCGCCATCACTTGATCCTGGCAGCCGACATTTTCTTTGACGATCTCTTGCTCGATCTTGATCGCTTCGCGCGCAAGCTGCATCTTGGTAGGCATCGTGTGTTTCAACGCATAGAGCGCATGCAACAGGCCTACAGTAAAAGCGGAACTTGATCCCAGCCCCGTCCGGGCAGGAAGATCCCCATCGTGATGAATCTCTACGCCGTGATCGATTTTCAAATATTCCAAAACTCCTCGAACGGCGGGATGCTCGATCTCGCCGTTGGATTTAACATTTTCAATTTTGGAATAAAGGACTCTTGTTTTGTGTTCAAAAAAAGGCGGCAGGTAACGGCAGGAGATGTAACAATATTTGTCGATGGTGGTGGCAAGGACAGCGCCTCCTTCTTCTTTATAGAAGACGGGATAATCCGTGCCGCCGCCGAAAAAAGAAATCCTGAAAGGGGTCCGGCTGATAATCATCGGCTCACCGCTACGGACATGGGAGAAACCGCTTGTTTAAAATTTTTGACGTACCAATCCAAAGTTTTTCTTAATCCTTCTTTTAGACTCACTTTTGCTTCCCATCCCAATTCTTTTTTTGCCTGGCTAGGGTCAGATACCTTGTAAGGCACAAGTGACGGCTGGGTGGTACTGAATTGAAGCTTCGGATGAAATTCCAGATAATCAAAAAGAATTTTGAGAATATCTTTGATAGTATGCGCTTCTTTGGCGCAAATATTAAGCGCCTCAGCGATTGCATATTTTTCTGTCATCAACATAAGACCCTCTGTTAAATCATCGACATAAGTAAAGGAGCGCGCGTCTTCTCCATTGCCCCAAACTTCAAAAGGATCCATTTGGTCGACCGCCTTGGCAATGAGGGCTGGAACGGCATGGCATTCCTCGGGATTAAAATTATCATGGGGGCCATACATGGCCGTAGGCCGAGCGATGGCGTATTGAGTCTTGTTTGTCATGTGGAAGTGCTTACAGAGTGTTTCAAGATATCTTTCGACCCAGCCTAATCCATAATTAACCGGCGCCGGCGGATCGCCTTGGAAGCCTTCAGTTTCAATATTGGGCCTTCCTGTGTGAGGATAAACGTAACTCGAGCTCACATGGGCGCAACGCTGGGCGCCTGATTTAGCCGCCAGGGCGATCAATTTTGAACGAAGCTCCAAATTTCCAAAAATAAGATAAGTGGGGTCTTCTTTAATTTTCTTTGCACCGGCCACCACACCTGCGGCGATAAAAACAATGTCCATGTCTTTGAAAACCGGCCGCGCCTCGTCATCGTTTCTCAAATCGCAGGAAACCACGGAAAGATTTTTGTGGGTCAGAGTGATTTTTCTGGACCGGTACTGCGTCGCCCTCACAAAGGCACCCTGATCGAGAAGTTTTCGGACAAGGCTTTGGCCGACCAGTCCCGCCCCGCCCGCCACTAAAACATTTTTATTTTTATAGAACATTCCGTTTCTCTCTTAAACGAAAAGACTTTGCTTCTTCGCTTGGAAATTTTTATTTGCCAAATACCACTCGACCGTCTCGCGGATTCCTTGATCTAAGGAGTATTCCGGCTTAAAATTTAATTTCTTTCGGGTCTTGGACATATCCATCAACCGGACCTGGTTTCCTGTAGGCCGGCTAGTGTCCCAAACAACTTTGGGCTTTTGAGGTGTGTATTTCAATAGGGTTTCGACAATTTGGCGGATGGAGGTCGGAATCCCGCTTCCTAAATTAAGCGGATCACATTCATAATAATTTTCCAAGGCAAGCAGCATTCCGTGTGCGCAATCTTTAACGTAGAGAAAATCTCTCACCTGGCCTCCGTCTCCCCAAACCACCAACGGATCTTCGCCCGTGCAAATTCTTTGAATCAAGGCCGGGATCACCATGGCACTGGCCGGATCAAAATTATCGAAGGCACCGTAAATATTGGCGGGGCGGACAATGGAAGTTTTATAGCCATACTGCTCCAAATAGGCCTCGCACTGAAGCTCCCCGAACCGTTTTCCCCAGGAGGCGTATTTATTAGAAGGGTGCGGGGGAGTTTGCCAGACTTCGTCTTCTCGGAAAATTTCGGCATCTGGATAAACCGCAATACTGCTGGAATACATGTATTTTTCCACGTCCGACTCGTGGGCTGCTTTTAACATCAGTAAATTGACGAGCGCATTTCCTTCCAGAAAATTCACGGCGCGACTTTCACCGAGCCCGACCCCCCCTTTGACGCACGCCAGTTGAAAAGTATAATTCATTCCGTTACAAACCTTCAGGCAATTTTCCCGTTGGGTGAGATCGAGTTTCAGATATTCCACATCCGGAGAGAGAAAATCAGAGGCATCGAGTGAAACCACCCGGACTTGGGCGCCTTTTTTTAGGAGTTGATCCACCAAGGCCATGCCCACTAGACCGGTGCCGCCCGTAACTAGAACTTTTTTTCCGGAATAAAAAGGGCTCACGAGGAAGCGACCTTCACTAAAATATTTTTTACCCGTTCCATAATCTTTGAGGGCGGCGGCGTGGGATTGTCTAAATGAGGCGCAAAACCTGCAACCCGGTCCTCTAAGCCTTGCGCATGAACGGGGACGCCCGTGGCATGCATCAGATCATAAGCGATTGAACGAGATGCTCCGCCGATTTCATAATCCGAATCGACTATAAGTCCTAAACCTGTTTTTTTAAGAGAGTCTGTCATCACCCCAGTCACCTGAAACGGTTTGAGCCATGCAAGATGAATGAGGTCGCAAGTGATTCCTTGAGTGGCGAGTTGCTTCACTGCTTCAATGGCATTCAGCCGGCCTGCACTGATTCCGAAGATCGTGATGTCAGCCTGCGGGTGAAGAGCGGGTTCCATTTCATCATTGATAGTAAAACTGCGGCGATGCTCGCTCACATACATGGGGTCGTCATGCGTCATAAACCAGTCCCAGGCCTCGGTCCATTCTCCCGGTGTCATGGGCGCAACAATCGGAATTCCCGGCATCCGCATCACCATACTGTGATGAGCCCCAGAGGCTACCGGACCCATCCCGCCTTCCATGGCAAGGGCACGTACAAAAATAGGGCACGGCACGCCCCACATTTCTTTGGATTTGGCGGCGTAATTGACGATCGGTGAAGCGTTGTACCACATGAAGCCTTGATAACGGATCACATAAATGGGCCGCCTGCCGGCAAGTGCCGCACCCACCGCAATCCCGGGTCCGGCCACATCGGACATGGAAAGTTCCACAATCCCCTCTTCTTCAGTCATCTGAGGGACGGTACCGCCGATCCAACCGACTGCGGTCACACACTGGCCGAAAAGAAGGCCCTGGTTTTCAACGAGATGTTTTCTCGTTATGGCTTGGATGGTTTCGGCAACCGTTCTTCCCATATTTTCTTCACTTTTTGGACGGCCTCATTTTCGATCTGCTCTGCTTCAGCCTCAAGGCCGAGGTTTTTCATTTCTTCTTTGATGAGTTCAAACCGGTTCCACTCCGGCGGACCGTCGGTTCCCGGGCCGGCATGCCAAAGATTGCGGCACGTACGGATATTAATAAATGCGGGGAGTTTTCCTAAAAATTGTTCCGTGTAATGCGCAACGAGCCACGGGTCGTCCGTGATATCAACGGACTCCATACCAAGGGACCGGGCAACATCCACCAAGCTCCAGGATCTGCGCGTTGAAATCGGAGTAAGGATGGAAAGATTGTTGTCCTCACAGATCATAAGAAGGGGAAGTTTTTTTGTGACCGCATAACCCATGGCGCCATAAACATAGTCTTCTTCACCTGAGGCATCTCCTACCACGGTTAACACAGGTTTTCCGGAACCCAGTGCCGCACCCACAGCGACAGGAACCTGATCGCCCATGAGTCCGCTATGGCCAAACATGCCGATGGAGGGATCATGAATAGAGGCCGAGCCGCCCATTCCGCGCGCGCAGCCCGTTTCGCGGCCCAGCAGTTCATCCGCAAGTCTTCTCATATCTCCCCCAAAAGAAAGGTAATAGGAATGGCACCGGTGTTGGGCGAAGATCAGGAAATCTTTTTTGACGGTGGAGATTGCAGCCGGAATTTGTTCCTGTCCCAGCGAAAGATAAACGGGAATCTTCATGATCCCTTTGGGATAAAGTGCTGCCACTTCGATTTCAAACGCGCGGTTGATGCAGATTTTTTGGAACATCTCGAGCGTCTTCTGGCGAGGAAATTTTTTAGCGAGGCCGGGAATAAGGCCTAAAGAAGCGGAGCGTCCCTTCGGACTCGTGAGCGTTTCGGTCATTTTAAATCTTCGGGTTTTGTATTTTCCAGCGTCAAAAGTAAAATCCCCTCCGGCGCTTCAAAGGCTTGCGACAGACGGATGAGACTGGCAAAAGTCCCTACATCTCCGGGTGTAGTGATCGGCTCGCCTGTTTTACTGACCAAGCCGCCGTCCAAAACGGCGATAATTGTCTCAGCCGGCTTTTGGGAAAGATGAGAAAGATTCGTCAACTTCTCAACCCGAATCACTTGGTTATCCATACGGTATTCCCGGGTCTTTCCGTCTTCGGGATTTTGGAAACGAATAAAGTGATCCGGCAAAGGCGACATTTTATCCGGTCCTTCATAGGCCTTGCCTTCGCGCCCGTAATCATCCTCAAATCTCACCAGGTCTTCTTTATCTACAGGTGATTCAAGTTCTAAAATCCCAATCCCCTCCGGACAATTTCCCTTGGTAGAATGAAAAAGCCCGGGGCGGAGCATCAGTTTGGAGGGGGCTTTCATCGTCATGGAATCATTGAGAAAAGACACCACGGCCTCGCCCGAGAGAAGGATAAGACCTGTTTTTTTTCTAGGGTGACAATGAAGCGACGTGGCTTCCCCGGAATTAATTCTCAAATACCAAATCGCGACCTTGTCGTTTTGATAAACCAAATATTCATAACCCCACGGTTTATGAACCACGACATTTTGTAAATTAGCGTCGATACCCATTATTGGAGAAACTTTTTGATGTTGTCTGAATTTTGAAGATCTTCGAAGGAATCTAAGACCTCGTCCGCCTCATTTAAATAACCGTTACTCAAAGTGGTGCAAAGCGCAATGCAGTAAGCGCCCGCCCTTTTCGCCGATTGGATCCCGAGCGGCGCATTCTCCACCACGACACAATTCTCAGGTTTTAAATGGAGTTTTTCCATAGCCTTCCGGTAAGGCTCGGGCGAAGGCTTGCCTTGCTTGGTCTCGTCTCCTGTGATCATCACATCAAATTGTTGGAGGAAAGTTTTGGGAACGGAGTGGTCGAGCCGGCTCCGGAGGCCTGCCGTCACAAGCGCCAGGGGAACATGACGCGAACGGAGTCTTTCGATTAAGGTCTCAACGCCGGGATAAAACTGGAAATGGTAATTTTCAAGGTAATGCTTTTCCTTTTTCTTCACCACTTCCTCTTCCTTCACGCCTTGGATGCCGTATTGAGCAAAAATTTTTCCCGCGACTTCATTCACCTTGGCGCCTTCGAGAGGATAATAATCTTCGGGTTTGATCTTAATTCCATATTCCGACATGGCGGACTGCCACGCCTTGAAATTATCTTCCATGGTCATGGCCAGCGTTCCGTCAAAATCGAAAATGACAGCTTTGCGCGTTTTAACGGCCGACTCGGGCAAGACTCGCTTGTTCTACTTGTGCGATCGTTTCCTTCATCCAAGGACCCAGATATTTATAATGAGGGGAAGTTACGATCCGGTCATCCACCACGACCGGCGCGTCCACATACGTTGCACCTGCGTTCTCAATATCGTCTTTAATGCTGTAGTAGCCGGAGATCTTTTTGCCTTTCACAATCTTGGCGGAGATCAGAAGCTGGGCGCCGTGACAGACGCTTGAGATCACCTTGCCGGCGCGGTAGAAGTCCGCAATGAATTTGAGAATTTCCTGATCCTGCCTTAAATATTCCAAGGCCTTGGCGCCGCCGGGGATCACCAGCAAATCAAAATCTTCCACGCTTAAATCAGAAATATCCTTGGTGGGAACGACGCGGACGCCGATTTGGCCTTGTACCGTCTCTTTTCCACGGATGGCAACGTCCACCTCGTAACCCTCTTCTTGTAAACGGTAGTACGGGTAAATAAATTCGTGGTCCTGAACAAGTTTTCCTGTGATGATCACAGCTTTTTTCATTTTTATTCCTTTCTATCTTGAGACAAAGACATCATAACGATTGTTCACATGAGTCTTGTTTGTTTTGTACCACTCCATGACTTCCCGAATCCCCTCTTTGAGCGATATCTGGGGTTCAAAACCGATCGATCGGGCCCTTGAAATATCCATCACTCGGCATTGATCTCCCGTGGGCTGGGCCGTGTCCCAAATAATTTCAGGTTTCACATCGAGATTACTCACAATCAAATCGACCAACTCTTTAATCGTAACCCGGGTCCCGCTGCCTAAGTTGATGGGCTTACCGATCATTTTTTCCGCCGCGAAAATCATTCCGCGAGCAACATCTTTTGCGTGGATAAAATCTCTAACGGCCGAACCGTCTCCCCAAATCCGCAAAGGATTTTCTCCATCGACTGCACGCCGGATGAGAGAGGGAACGACCATAGCACTTTCTTTGGCGAAACTATCGTAAGGACCGTAGGTGTTCGCAGGACGCACGATGGCGATCCGGTCCCATCCGTATTGGATCTTGAAGGCCTCGGCTTGGAGTTCCCCCATCCGTTTGGCCCAGCCTGCAAACTTATCTTTTTCGGAAGGAAATCCTTTCCAGGCGTTATCTTCATAGAGAACTTCGTCCGGCGCATAAACACAGATCGAACTGCACCCCAGAAAGCCGTCTACCTCCTTGACTCTTGCCGCTTCCATCAAATTGGTCGCCATCAAAATGGTTGGGACAAAAAAACTGGCGGGTTTAGAGGCCGTGGCGGCAGGGGAACCCTTCACCCCTAGGAGATTAAAAACAAAATCCATCCCGTCGCAAACCTTAAGACAATTTTCTATGTTTTTCAGATCGATATGAATAAATTCTGCTTCGGGATGGGCGCGTGAGACATCGTCCAAAGAAGCGATTCTAACCTTGGCTCCTTGCTCGACTAAGAGTTCAACGAGGGGAACTCCCATCAGCCCGGTCCCACCCGCCACAAGAACCTTTTTATTTTTGAACATATTCATAATGATTCTGATACTGGTTTGAAAAAAACTCTTTGGTGATGCAGGAAAGAATGGATAAACCGGCGTAAAAATGATTGACCTTCCCCAGCCCATCAATCCGGTCGGGCTCATCGCCTGGGATTTCTGCAACCTTTAAATGGTTTTTTGCACAACGAATACTCATCGTAGGTTCAAAACCAGTTTGCGGGATCCCGTTGATATTCAACTTTTCGAGCAAGTCTTTACGCCAAGCGCGAAAAATAACGAGAGAATCAGTATAGCGGCCGCGAAAAAGAAGATTGATCGTTTGGGTAAAAAACCAATTTCCGAAAGCGGTGATAAAATTGTCGTCTTCGCTTTTAGCCCCTTGGTAATAGCGGGAAACGATGACCATGTCGTAACCTTCTTCGATCTTGCGAACTAAGTCCGGAATTCGCTCAGGTACCGAATTGCCATCGGGACTAAACGTAATGATGACATCTCCTAGGGCGATTCCCGCACCTTCCACATAAGAGTTAAAAAGGCCTCTGGATTTTTGTTTGAGGGTGATGATATGGCTGTGCTCTTTCGCATATTCATAACCTCCGTCGGTGGAACCGCCATCCACAACGATGATCTCATCCACCCAGTCTTTTTGGATACGGGGCAGGATTTCCTTCATGCCCTGAAGCTCGTTAATAATGGGGATTAAGAGGGTTACCTTCATTGAAATCGGGGTATCTTAGCACACCTTTTAGGCTCTCTTCAAAAGCTTAATCGCGTGGGTTTTGTCAGGGTCAGACCCCCACGGACCGAGGGTTTTGACCTCTCGGTAATGGTCAAAAATATAAGCCGCCAGTTTCCGGCAATGGGTCTTTCCAAACTCACCGATCCCCGCTTCTTCAGATCGATATCGGTTGGAGATGAGGACCCAAGGGACTTCGTTGGCCTCCATTTGGGTGATCCATTTTTCCTCGTCATCCTCCTGAATCTGCATATGAACCATGAAAATCATTTCCGGGAGGGCGTGCCGGCGCTCAGATAGAAAACCATAAAGGGGCTCATAGGGAATCGCCAAAAAACTTTGATCTTTCCTAGAATTCTCCCTCAGAAACTGGGCACCCTCTTTGATCGTTTGAAGAGAAACGAGAGGACCGCCAACGTAGACCTTCCCCCTCGGCAAATCCAAATAACGGTCTGGGATTCTCTCTGCTAAAGCTTCTTTCACCCTCCAAAAAGGAAGACCTGCGAGGGCTACAAAAATCAAAGCGCCAAAAGCAATTTTCCATGGCCGGGGGAAAAGACTGCTGGCCCGTTCCGCCAAAAATCCTAGGACCAAGATCAATACAGGAAAGAACCAAAAATCAAACCGGTAAATCACCTCTCCCATCATGACATATTCGGCCGAACTGGCCAGGGCATAGAAGACAAGAGATATCCCTGCGGCAAGAGCAGCGTCTTGTTGGAGGCTCTCGAGTTTTCTTTTTCTGAATCCCAGACCGGCAAGGATTAACAAAAGAGTAAACGCCCCTAGGCTCCACAAACGGATTCGTTCCCAGACCGTAAAGCGAAGGATGAGATGTTTAACGTTCATCCAAGGCGTAGACAATGTTCGTCGATATTGCGGACCAAGCGTAAGGCATTGCTGTAACTCGCGGGAAGTGAGTCCCCAATACATGAAGATATAAACTCCGGCCACCGGCACGGCGAAAAGAAGTGGAAGAAGAATAAAGTGTTTCCGGGCAAGCGGAGGGCGGGCGTTCAGCTTGGGCCCTAGAAATTCGTTATAAATTAAAAGAGAAAGATAAAAAGCAAAAAAACAAGGTATGCCGATACTGGTCTTCACGAGTGCTGTGAGCACCAAACTAAGGACCCCTAGATAAGGCCAACGGAGATTTTGCGTGAGAAAAAACTTCCAGAGACAAAAAACGGATGCCAATAAAAAAGGTACCGCTCCGATGTGGTTAAAAGTCCACCCCATAGAAAAATTTAAAAAACCCAGAGAGGCAAGCCAGGCCGTGGGTGCAGAAGTAAAAAGCCGGAGCGAGGCATAACTAAAAAGACCGCAAAGAAGATAGATCCCAGCCAGCCCGATACGCACACTCAGCAAATTGATCCCTCCTACAAGAAACCAAAAGGCGTAGTAAAGCAGCATGAGCGGTCCGTATTGCCACCAATAATCGCGGCAAGGACGGAGTCCATGAAGAACGGATTCAAAAGCATAAAGGTCCCTTCCTATATCGCCTGTCGAAAGGAAGGGTTGGAAATGAATCATTGGAATCCAATAAAGAAAATAAATCAGAAAGAGGGATCCTACCCAAAAAAGATCGAATTTTTTTAATCGCATACGATGCGATGTTCTTTAAGGCGCTCGTAGGCCTTGGAAAAATATTCTTCGACCTTTCCTTGGGACCCGATCCACTGGGCAAAATGGGATAAGCCCTCAGACAAAGACGTTTGTGCGAAAAAGCCAAGTTTTCTTAATTTGGAGGGATCAAGGACTAAATGACGGACGTCTCCTTGGCGGAATTTTCCACAGATCTCGGGCTCCATCGATTTTTTGTAGATCTCAGCCAGCATGCGCGCAAGACTCGCGATCCCCGTTGGCTTTCCTGTTCCCACGTTAAACACTTGGCCATCGGCGGATGTGTTTTCCATCACAAAAAGGTTGGCGCGGGCCACGTCTCCCACAAAAATAAAATCGCGGGTCTGCCGGCCGTCTTCGTAAATGAGGGGGGAGAGGTTATTGAGAAGCTGCGTCGAGAAAATAGAAACGACGCCGGTGTAGGGATTGAAAACCGACTGCCGCGGACCGTAAGTTACGCCGTAGCGCAACGCCACCACGGGAATCCCCAGCCTTCTGCCGTAAGAGAGCGCGAGCCTTTCCTCAAATTCTTTGGAGAGCGCATAAGGAGTTTGGCCGGCACAAACCTTTTCTTCCGAAGTCAAAGCGGAACGAAGGAGACCGTTGCAATCGGCACAGCAGAGTTCCCAGTTTTTATTCTGCAAATTTTCTGTCGTCCTCTGCGCGGGAAACTGGAGTCCGTGTTTTTCGCAGGAATAAGCGCCTTCTCCGTAAACTGCCTGACTTGAAGCCACCACAATTTTTTTAACTGGGGATCGGTTGGCCGCGATGCATTCAAAAAGCCGCGAGGTTCCCAAGACGTTGACGTCGAAATACTTTGAAGTTTCTTCCGTGAAACCTCCGAAGGCGCATTGATGAAAAACATATTCCACGCCTTGGAGCGCCTGTTTTAAATCGGAGTCGTTCCGGATGTCTCCTTCAATATAACGGGCGCCAGGATGAATCCAGGCCGGTTTGCCGTGGGGGTGAGTTTGAGATTCTACGTTATCAAGAATATGGACTTCGTACCCTTTTTCAATCGCCAGATCGACAAGGTGCGAACCGATCAACCCTGCCCCGCCTGTTACAAGAGCTTTCATGAAAAATTAGGATCTTTTTCCCGCAAGAATAACATCGTCATAAAGAATTTCTACCGGCTCCCCGCCCCGCTTGATGGAATCCTGCGCTGCGCACATCGCACGCACCACACCAAGGCCGTTGGCACCATCAGTCAAAGGTTTCCGGCCCGTTTGAATGCAATCGATAAATTCGAGGCAAACACTTTTGAGCGGTTCTTCCGCATCTACCTTGGGACTGATGATATCACCGTCACGCAGAAGCAGCTGGAACTCGCCAAAATTGGCGTAAGGCTTGTCGATACTGACCCCCTTTTCAAAAATCCGCAGCCGTTCCAGCGAGTTGAGGTCATCAAAAACAATCCTCGCCTTGCTCCCGATCACCGCCACCTGCCTTGATTTGTTGGAGTCCACCCAGCTGATATGGATATTGCCTAAGATGTTATTGTCATAAAAGTAATTAAGGAAGGCGACGTCTTCCAATTGAGGATTCAAGTGACACGTGCCGATCGCTGAAACCCTTGTGGGCCACTTGTCCAGAAGATAAGAAAAGATAGAAATGTCATGAGGCGCCAAATCCCAGACAGCGCTTACGTCGCTGCGGATGAGTCCCAAATGCGTGCGAGCGGCTTGGAGGTAATATATTTTTCCGAGGATTCCCTTATCCAAATATTCCTTCATTTTTCGAACTGCCGGGTTGTAGAGAAAGGTGTGCCCCACCATCAGGATTTTTTTAATTTCTTCAGAAAGCGCAACAAGTTCTTTACCTTCTTCGACATTCAGGGAAAGTGGTTTCTCCACAAGCGTGTGCTTACCCGCCTGGAGGGACTTTTTTGTCAGTTCGTAATGAGTATTTGCCGGCGTGGTAATGATCACTGCATCAATCTTAGGATCGCGCAAAATGAGATTGAAATCACTTAAGGTCTTTACATGAGGGAAACCTTTGTTCGATCTTTGAAGTGCGGAGGGATCTTTATCACAAACGACTGTCACTTCGACTCCTTCCAAAAATTGGAGATTACGCAGATAATTGGGCCCCCAGTGACCATAACCTACTAAGGCAATTCGAATCATACGCTCACGAGAGAAACTTTTTTCACCCGGCTTTCCCAGAGCCGGCGGAGCATGTAAGCCGCAAACAGGGTTAAAAACGGCATGGCCGGGTAGCGATAACGGATGCCGGAGATGGTGACTGCATAAACCGATGCTAAATAAATAATAGGTCCCACCATGGGGACCATCTCTTTCCACCGCGGGACGGACTTAAAGATACCCATCCAACCCAAGATGAAAACAGAGAGATAAGTTAAAAGGGTAAGAACTTTTCCCAGGGGCGGGGAACCGAGGTAAAAAGGAAACCAGAACCGGATGATTTTGTCTTTAGTAAGCTGGAAAAACCGCTTCGGGTGATTCCGGATAAATACCAAACTTTTTTTCGAAAGATAATGGTCCGCCTCCGGAGTAAACAAACGCGGCATGGAGGGGTCGTTTTGAGGGAATCCGCTGTCACCGTTGTAATCCCACTCTTCCCCTACGAACCGGCTTGAAATAAGCGGGTTATTGCCCAAATAGAGCATGTGGCCGGCGTTAGCCATCACCAACCCCCATTGGCCAAAAACGACACGATTCCGAACCACCCAAGGCGTGATTGCAAGAAAAAAGCCCAGAAGAAAAACGCCGGCCGCCTGCTTTTTGAAACCCCAAAAAAACCAAGCTCCCAAAAGAATAAAATAGAAAACCATCACTTCTTTCGTGAGCACCGCCAAACCGGCCAGGATGCCCGAAACGACCATATCGGGAAAAATACGGCACCGGTTTTGAGATCGAACCATAAGCCACACGCTTCCGAGAAGCAGAAAAACAAAAAGAATCTCCGGCATCACGGAAGCAACCTGTCTGATGGCCAAATAATCGAGGGCGTAAAGGAGCGAGGCGATCCAACCCACTTTCTCATTCCAGAGTTCACGGCCCAGGAAGAAAATCACGACGCAGCTCATCGCCCCCAAAAAGGCTTGAGCCGCTTGAACCCCCTTGGGAAAAGAAAGTCCTTTATCTGTTAAGGCAATGAAAAGAGGATAAAGAGGAACCCGCCGGAGGGTGGGTTTTCCTTCGAGTTTAAACCCTTGCCCTTCGGCTAAATTTTGCGCGATTTCATAATAACCAAAGCCGTCCGAGGCAATCATCCGCTGATCCTGGCCGGTGTGATACCAAACGCCGATCATGGCCAAACGAACTAAAAGAGCCGCGGCAAAAATAAAAAGTGCGGCTTGCCATTTTCCAAGCTTCATACCGACACCGACTGAGGAAGTTCGGGTTTTTCTTCAGCCTCTGTCTCCTCTGCTTGCTCGTTCATCTGGGAAGCCGTAATCATATAAAGAGACAGGATCAATCCGCTCACAAACCAGAATGGTTCCATGATTCTCACAATATAAAAAGTGATCGCGCCAAAACCATGCATTAGGATTCCGATCACGCCGGCGCTGTATCCCAGGGCTATTCCTTTCATTATACCGTCCGGAAGATTTTTGAAAAGCCAGCGGCCGATTCGAAAAAGTCTCAGAAAAAGCCACAGCCACAGCCCAAGTCCGACCAGTCCGATTTCGTGGAGCGTGCGGGCATATTGGCTGTCGAGAAAATCGTAAGAACCGAGGCCGCATCCAATAATAGGACTGTACTTCAAAGTGTGCCACATTTTTTTGTAAGTAGTGATTCTCTCCTGGGTCGATTGGTCCACGCCCCATTCCCTGCCAGGATTCACCGCATCTTCCCAGGTATAGGCAATTCTTTGTTTAATGGAGTCCGGGACCCACAAAGGAGACGTCAGCAAAAATAGGGCCAGAAAAATAGAAAACCATTTCTTTCTTGCGGTCACGGCGACATAAATGAGGCCGATTGCGAAAGCAATATAAGAGGTCCGGTTCAGCGTAAAGAGAAAAGGAACAAAGGTAACTACACCGAGAGTGCCGTACAACCATTTCATCGGAGGTCTCGATTCATATAAAAACAAGCAAACAATGATCAAAAGAAGGAACGCCATGTAGCCGCCGATGGAAGCAGGCTCAGGGGTTCCCTCAAAGGGCGCGGTCACACGGTGATCAGAAAAGATTTCGTTGTTAGGGACGGTGGTCAGAGCATAAATACTCAACATGGTAACCGTAAGCAGGGCAAAGAAGAGAAAAAATTTGATTTGGCGGGGGGTTCTTACATAATTGACTACCAAAAAGAAAATAACAAAAAACTCGACGGTCTTAAGAAAATAAAAAAGAGAAGACAATTGGAAGATGTAGCCACCGTGGATAATCCCCCAAATCGTGGAGATAACGTTCATGGATAAAATAAAAAAAATGAGCTTATTGATGGGGGTCGGTGTCAAAAGTTCTCGGTCTCTTTTAACGGCCCGGCGGGCAAGCCATGCCAAAAGTAAAATAGGAATTAAAATATCTTCGATCCGGATCGTCAAAGTCCGCAGACCTACACTCGCAATCGGCAGCTCGGGAGAAAAAATCATGGCAAGAGACAGAAAAGCCAAACCCAGACTCACGTTTAGAAAACAGATGGAAAAATAAACCGCTCCTAAAAGGATAAGAAAAATTTTGATTTCGGGTCCTAACAGGGTCATAAGGTAACCTGCGGGACAGAGGGTTTTTTCATCTGTTCAATTTGCTGCAGTTGGTTTATAGATTCCGTGTCGTGCGGATTTTTTTTCACGGCTTCTTGATACAGCTTTTGTGCTTGGTCTAAACGATTTTGGGAGAAGTAAAAATTAGCAACGGGTTTTGCCGTTCCGGTCCAATATTCAGAAAATGGGCCGCCCTGTCTCTTCGCCGCTTTGATGGCCTTTTCCAATTCTTGATCCGCAGACTCCCAGCGCCCTTTGGTTCCTAAAAAGGTCCCTAATTGATAGTGGCCGTCGGCCGTGTTCGGAATCATCCTTGTTAAATCCAGATATTCGGTCGTGTAGGGATAGACGGCTTCCAAGAGTTCCGGAATTGTGGTAAACCGGGCATTTTCTTTGAAGGGAATTTGCGTGTATTTTTCGAACGCCCAAAGACCTTGTTGTTTCCATTTATTTTTAAGGGCAAAGAGGCCATATTCAGAGACGTAAGCCGCGTTAAGAGGCTCTAAGGAAATGGCTTTCTTAAACTGCTTTTTGGCTTCTTCGGGATTACCTTTGTTTTGATAAATCAATGCAAGCCTGTAGTGGCTAAACGCTTGATAAGGATTTCTTTTGACCGCTTCTTCGTATGCCCAAAGCGCACGCTCTCCCCACCTCTTTTTTTCCTTACGGTTAAATGAAAGTGTTTCTTTTTTTTGAAGAAGACCGCCTAAGCCTTCGTAATATTCTGAGCGGAGTGGTGAGAGCCCTACGGCGCGCTCATATTCCGTTAAGGCCTTGGACCATTCAAAATTTTTGTCTAACTCGATTGCCTTAGAATAATAGGTCTGAGCCAGATATTCCCTTGCCGAAAAAAATGTCAACACTGCCAAGAGGGCCGGAAGTCCGATGCGCAAAAGGGGTTGAAAAAAAACGGGCATCTCACGTTCGGATTTTGAATGGGGAGGCAAAAGACCAAAGAGCGAAGAAGACAAAGCCAAAACGGCTGCGAAAAAGAAGCTATTGGCATAAACTCGCAGCGGAAAATCCACTTGGCTCACGAGAAAAAGACTTGCCACTGCTGTCATGAGTCCTGCGGCATAAATTTTATAGGAACGTGAAGGAACGGGACTTCTCAAAAAATTTCCCATCCTCTTGAAATAATAAATAAGAAAACCTGCTAAAAAAAGAAGGCCGATGATTCCCAGGTCGACTCCGATCTGAAGTATTTCGTTATGCGCGTAATCGATACGGAAACGGTCAGAGTGCGTACGAAATTGGGGAAAGATATTTTCAAAAGTTCCAAGGCCCCAACCCCAAGGTCTTGCAAGAATGGCTGCCAAAGATTCCTGCCAAAGTCTCAAACGGTAAAATACCGTATAGAATTGGCCCGAGGCATGAGGATCAAAGATCACGGAAGTCTTGCCCCACATCTGTCCAAAGCGGGAAACAATTTCCTTCATTCCTCCGGAAAGAACCATGAGTCCCAAGGAGGTTCCCAGGAAAAAAGAAACCCCAAGGATTTCTTTTCGAGATAAAAGATGGTTTCGTTTTAGAACCCAAAGAAAAAAACAGCTTCCGAAGGCCAGAACGAGCCACGGGGCCCTGGAATGCGTAAGCAAAAAGGCCCAGCCCATCACGAGGAGCGACAGCGCAAGCACGCCGCGTAGGAATAGTTTTCGGGTGGAAAGCATTAAAGAACCTGCCATAAAAAAAGGGGTAAGGAGGAAGACCCCGAAATGTCCGCCGTTAATAAAGCGAGACGCCAAAAACCACCCTTCGAACCAATAAGGGTGGGGTAAAAATCCGTAATATTGAAAAAGCCCATAGGCCGCATAAAAGACCCCGCAAAATACGATTGAACTTAGAAAAAAAAGAAACTCTTTTTCTTGAGTAGAGGCCGAGCGAATCAATACGTAAAGAGAAACGCACCCTGCCAACTGTAGAAAGGCCAGAAAACTCAAAGAAGGAATCACAGAAATAAGGATGTAGCAAAATCCAAGGGCTAGCGAGGCAAAAACCCAACGATCAAGTTTACGGCTGCCCCGGTTGAGGACATTTTTCCATTTTAGAAACGGAAAAGTGGCTGAAGATAATGCAAAAATGAGGGTTTGGGCAAAGAGCTTATCCGGCAAGTGACGCAGGCCGTAAAGCCAGGGAGAAAAAATTAAAAAAAGGGAGGCAGCGCCCGGGAGAAAAAAATTCAGGAAGGAACGGAAAGAAGACTTTTCTTTAACTTCAACTTCGCTAAGCGCCAACAGATGATTTTGACTCCTTCTTCGGCTGACCCTTTTTGAATTGCTCGCCTAGCCGGGCCCAGCCGGAGGAAAGCAAAATAAGCAAAGGCTCTTTGAGGACTTTCAATTTATCCAGTGTGGTTGAAGGTTCTTTGAGCACCGGCTCTTCGTCAGTGTCGTTTTTGGAAGCGTTGGTTTTATCCTCATCATAACGCCCATACTCATGATAGTACTGGTGATAATAGTAAGGCAGGTGAGCGGAGTGAACACTATTGAGGACGCATCCCACAATCCTGCCGTTGACTGATTCGATCGCTGATTTCGCCTGCAGGCACAAATGGCGAGGGACAAATCCGGCACGTGACACAAGAATGGTGCCGTCCACTTGTGAAGCAATCACGGCGGCATCGGCCACTGAAATTACAGGCGGCGAATCAATAATCACACGATCAAAATGCTGGGTCAGTTCTTCCATAAACGCTTTCATTCTGCGCGACGAAAGAAGTTCGGCTGGATTGGGCGGGATGGAGCCTGCACTCAAGAAGAAAAGATTGGGTGTGGCGGTCGGCATCACGAACGATTCCCAGGATTTTTCATGAGTCAACGCATCGCTTAAGCCTTCCTCGACCCCCTCCAAATCCAAAATCCTGTGAAGCGCAGGACGCCTCATATCCGCGTCAACAATTAAAATTTTTTCCCCAGCGAGTGCTAAACTGACGGCAAGATTTGCGGTGGTGGTGGTTTTACCCTCACCTTTGACAGCGCTCGTAACTTGCAAAATTTTTAAGGTAGAGTCAATTGAACCGAATGCCAAATTTGCCCGAATAATCCGGTAGGCCTCAGCTACATATAAGGGAATATCGGAATCGTTCGCAAGCCAAAAAGTCCGGGGAGATCTCATTCTATTCATGGCAATTTCATCCTCGGTTTTTGCTCCCCCGTTTTTTTGGACAACGTTAAACTGTACAAAAGGAACCATGCCCAGAGGAAAGAGTTTAAGGTAACCGCGAACGTCTTCTAAGCTTCGCACGCTGCTGTCTAAGTATTCTTGGAAGAAGGCCAACCCAATTCCCAAGGCAATACCGGTGAAGAAACCAAGAATCAAGTTTAATTTTTTATTGGGGCGAATCGGGCTTGATGGTGCGGAAGCCGGTTCCACAATCTCGGCATCTACCCAAACACTTCCTCCGCCCGAAACACCCACTTCTTGAAGTTTTCGAAAGATGGAGTTATACATCTCTTTCTGACTTGTCACTTCTTGCTCCAAGATGGGTTTAAGGTTATAAAGATCCGTTTCGATTTTTTGGAGATCTTCTAATTTGGTGTTGGGAACCGTTAAAAGCGTCGTTAAGTCTTTTCTTTGTCCTACTTGAATGGATTCTAGACTCTGAATTTCCCTTTTAAGTCTTCGGGCCAGTTGGGGAATATCGTTCTGTAATTGAATGACGAGCGGGTGTCTTTCGCCGTAAATTTTCAATGCTTCCAAAAGTTTTACTTCAGAATCAATTTTTTGAAAGGCGAGCTCCCCCGTTTTTATCTTTTCGCGCACCTCCGCGAGATTCTGTGAAATCATCATAAAACTTTGCCGGAACGATTCCATGTTGGATTTATGATTGAGTTCGATGTAGGCCTCGCTCGCAGCATGGGAGACCAAGGCAACGACTTGCGGCTGATAGCCTGTCGATAAGATTTTAATGAGACGCACATTCCGGTCTGGTTGGGCTCCCGCCAATGATGTCTGGATGCGTCCGATTAAATTTTGCTTTTCCTTTTCTGAAAAAATGCCGCCGTCTTGACGTTTTCCTCCGGCTTTAACGCCAAAAGAAGACAACAAAGATTCCCGATTTTCTGGTTTTTGCACCTTCTCCAATACTCGCTCCGCCAGAGGACGGCTTCGTATCAGTCTAAATTGCGTCATCATGAGCGTAGGGTCTTGCATAAGGGTCGATTTATTGGAATCGCTCGTGAGGGCGTCTTTGGATTCTTTAGGCTCTAAAAGAAGTTCTGTCGCCGCCTGATAAACAGGCCGCTGCGTTATATTAGCGACAAAGGCGATAAGAAGCGTAGTAAAAACGCATGCCGCGATGACGCCTTTTCTATTTCTGAGAATGTGGAGATAAGGCTGGATTCCGGCCTCGAGATTCAGGGATTCAACGGGCAGATCTTGATGCCGGTTGACCGCGTAGGGCGGACGTTTACTTTCCGTCATACCCAGCTTTCGGGGACAATGATTGTGTCACCGGGCTTAATCACGACATCATCTTTTTTCTTCCCCTTCATAATCTCTAAAACATTCACTTTGATATCCTCTTTCTGTCCATTGAAAGTTTTTCTGACTTTAATCCGGTTAGGTGCGCCTTTTTCCTTCACCCCACCCGCCGCTTTAATGGCTTCCAAAACGGTAATATCCTGACTCCACTCGTAGGGGCCTGGATTCATCACTTGACCCAGGACATAAAAACGTTGCCCTGTCCCTGACGAAACGTAAACGGTATCCCCCGGCCTAATGAATACATTCTGAGAAAGATTTCCCTTGGATAACAGGGAGATTAAATCAATTTCAATGGAAGTCGTATTTACATTGGCTTCTTCACCTCCAAAAGCAACGGGCGTTGCCGATTTTTCACTATTACCGGCCGGAGGACGAATGATGGTCATCCGCTTGGCAGTCATGTTAGCACCTCCCACCATAAAAAGTAATTCGAGAACCGGCACTTCACCCTTAAGTTTATAAAGACCCGGTTTCGCAACTTCGCCAAAGACCAGGATCTTTTTGCTGTTATATTCTTTAACCGCAACGTTTACCCTGGGTTCTTTAACGTATCCTTGCGCAAGTTTATCACTGATTGCTTTTGCGAGAGCTGCGGGAGTGGTTCCTTCGGCAGGTAGAACGCCAAGAATAGGATATTCAATGGTGCCGTCTGAAAGGACCGTAACGGATTTGGTCAGGTCGGGGGATTGCCAGACCGTAATATCTAAAACGTCGTCCCGGCCGATAATGTAATTATCTTGCTTGGGCGCAGATATAACGACACTGGGGACAATCACCAGTAACGAGATTACACTGAGGAGAAATTTAATCTTAAACCCGCTCACTTCAAAAGAGAGGATGGTAATGCCTGCTTCATCAACTCCTCTTGAGGATTGAGAAGCGTGGTGAACGACTAGACTGTTAGGTTTACGCCGCCTGTTACCTTATGGAAGGTGTATTCGTTACGTGCCCCAACAGCTTCGTTATTGTCCGCTGTAAAACGCCTCCCAAAAGCGTAATGGATATCGAGGGTAATATAGCGGTTTACCCGGTAGCTATACCCCGCTCCGACTTGCATTGTTTTTTCATGACTCTTTTGACGTTGGATCACGTTGTCATCTTCATGGCCGTGCACAAAAGATGCATCTGCAAACGCATCGACACTATGCCGTTCTGTAAAGCGATAAATGGCATTCGTGTTAAGACGATGAGATATAAGCGCTCGGAACTGACGGTCCAAATCATCCATTTCTGTTGCGCTTGAGCCCGGCCGGTCGCGAAAGATGAAATTAGTGTCAAAGGTATCTTGAAGGGTCTTCGCATAACCAACCGACCAAATAAACTTCGTACCCAAAAGATGGCTAACACCGGCTCCGTAAACAATTTCAGACGTGGAAGATCCGACAGTGGTACTCGTTTTATCGTTAAATCTTCTATAAGCCCATCCCACATTACCGTTTACCGTTGTTTTGGGCCCAAGCTTATAATTGGCGGTTGTGGCAGGCAGGATTTGCCAGTAACTTTTTCCCTCCGAATCCACATATTCACGAATATTCCATCTAAAAGCAGGGCCTACAGTGAGGTCTTCTAGAGCATCATAAGCGAGGTCTGCACCGACGCCATTGTCGTAATAGGTATTTCTGAACTCTTTGTTTCTGAAAGCGTCACCTCCACCTACACGGAAAGGCGTAGTCTTGATGGAATCTTTGTACCACTGGAACGTATCGGTTAACGTCCCTAACAATTTAGGTGAAAGTCGATGGGAGATCTGGCCCGTGGCCGTGTCTAGCCAAAAGGTTTTTCCAGCCTGACCGGGCAATTCACTGATTTGCAGGTTATTTCCTAATCCCACAATCGTCTCTTCACTCAGGTCATACCGGGCTAAGGCATTCAAATTATGCGTATTGACCGTATCAGAAGTACGTCTTCCCTGTGTGGTAGAAAGACCGTACGTGTAATCCATTTCCGTGTAAAGCTTCCCGGATGGGATGGAAATAGTAATCCCTGGAGCCATGCGGGCCTTCCATGCAGCGTCTGCTTGCTTTTGGCCTAAGTTTGCATTGGAATTAAAACCTTGGGTAAAACTGAAATGAGGTTTGATTCTCGGCTTCACTCCCACATCTGCAGGGGAAAGCTCTGAAAATATGTTCGGCAGTCCGGAGCCGAGATTAGACAAACTATTTTTCATCCTTGACCACATATTCCCAGAGCTAGCTTCTGTCGCTGCTCCCTCATCTGCGGAGGAAAGGGGTGTCAGTGACAATAAGAATGCAAAAAAGACTATTAAACTCCCCACCGCCCAATTCGCTTTTAGCTCATGCTTTTTCATCATTCACCTCTTTAAGGTTAAGCGTTAGTCTCAAATTTATTGAATATTAAGAGTAAGATAGCGTCAATGGTATTAGGGAGTAATCGAAGAAGCCGCTGTATCTGTTGACCCGCTAAAATATCCTTCGTTCCATTGAGTAACAAGCGTATTAACCTGATCTTGGAGTCTTTGAATCAAGTCATCGAAGCTGAGACCTTCGGCACCTTCCGAGTCATCCCCTAGTAAGCTTAATAGAAACTCTTTGGTTATTTTTCCGTCTTTCTTCCAGCCATCTTCAGGAATAACTCCCAGCTTGGTCAGAAAGACGATAGCGTCTGATCCGGTTGCGGCAGGAGGAAGCTTGCTGATCGCACCGGCAGCCTTAACCACCCAAAGGGCAAATTGGCCTTGGCTCCATTCTTCGGTAGGTGCTCCAGATTGTGCAAGCGACGTCGTCGGTGCTGCAGTTACGGAAAATCCAACAATCACGAAAAACAAAACGCCCAACGACAGGATATGCCTTCTCATTCCTTCCTCCTTATGGTATGCAACTTGTTTTTTAATTTTCGGCTCTTGTGCTTTTAACTTTAATGAGATCTGAAGAAGTGCTAACTCCACTCGTCGCAATAACTATTGAAAGTATACAAGCAGGTTTTGTAGTGTCAAGGCTGATTTCTAATTTTCTTCTGTAAGGTGACTTCTTAAATGCTTTAACTCCCGTGAAAGCGCTCGGAGTTGACGGAAGATTGATTCTTCTTGCTCAAAAGTCAGCGTTCCCAGGCCGCAGGAGGGAGCCAAAAGTGATTGGTCAAGGATTTGTTCAACGCTTAAATCGGGTGCCGCGATCTTCTTGGCCCACATTAATAGATTTTGGGTGGAGCTCGTGACTGAAGAAGCCTCAATAGCTGTAGCGGGCATAATCCCCCAGGCAAGCCACCCTTTTCGGTGGAGCAATTGGCGAAGGAAATCCTTTAGCTTTAAAGAAAGCTCCTTATAGATCGTGAGGTCAAAGTGAAATACGTCAAACTCTAACTTTTCATACCCGCTCCAATCCTGATTCGAACAAAGATGAAGTCCCACCAACGCCTTTTCGTTTTTAAAAGTCTGAACCATTTCTTGCAAATAGCCGGTTTCGTTTTGACGAAGAGGTTCATCGATGAAAATAAGGGGTGTTTTATCCAAAGACAAAACCCGGCGGATTTGGCTAAGACCTGAGGCTATTAATGTTAGGTTCAGGATCTTCCACACCCTAGAGGCAAAATCGTTAACTCGGGTTTTAAAAAAGGCGCACCAAACGGTGGCCGGGCTTGTGATTTGAAGCTTAACGATAGGTTGAGAAGAAAGGCTTTGGGCTAAAAGCTCTTTCATTTGGGCGTATCCGAGCGCCCAATCAGAAGGCGGCTCAAAAGATAGGGGATCCTTTTGGGTCAATGCCTGCTCCAGCGCCTTGCGGTAGGTTACCTCCCCCGCCAAAAATTCTTCTTTATTAAAAGTTGCGCTTTTATCTGAAACGGCGAGGCCGGGAAAAGAACTGAGGAACTGAAAGACAAGGTTTTCCCGAAGGGTTCGCCGGGGATACTGAGGCCAGAAGGGAATGTCCCAGTTCTCAAAGATTTCTTTGCAGGAATTTTTATTTTGAGAAAAAGGAACGCTGCCTATTCCAAGAATTGAAAGAGGTTCTAACAAACGGGGGTGGAAAGAAAGTTACGGACCTGGCCGGCTACTTCCTCAATTTGTTCTTTTTTTAATTCCGGGAACAAAGGAAGTGACAGAACTTCTTTGGAAATTTTTTCCGTCACCGGCAAATCCCCTAGACGGTAACCTAACGATTGAAAACAGGGAAGCAAGTGATTGGGGATGGGGTAATGAATCGCACAACCGATTCCCTGTTCATTCAGATGATCATTTAAAGAATCTCGTTGCGGTGCGCGGATCACATACACATGAAAAATACTTCGCGCATAAGAAGCCTCGGAGGGAAATTTAATTCCCAACCCCTGAAGACTTTTTTCGTATTCGCTTGCATGTTGTCGTCTCAGGTCATTCCACCGGTCCAAATAAGGAAGCTTGACCCGGAGGATCGCCCCTTGGATTCCTTCCAGGCGCGCATTAAAACCCGGGATTTCATGTGAATACTTCTTAAGGCCTCCGTGATTTCTTAGTTTCTTAATAAGGATTGCGAGTTTTTCATCGTTGGTAGTAACGGCACCGCCTTCGCCGTAGGCCCCCAAATTTTTTCCCGGATAAAAACTAAAACAAGCGGCGTGCCCCAAACCGCCGACGCGTTTTCCTTTATAGAGAGCTCCGTGGGCCTGGCAGGCATCTTCAATGACCCAAAGGTTGTGCTTCTTAGCGACGGCTAGGACCTGGTCCATATCCGCCGGATGGCCGTAGAGGTGAACAGGAATCACCGCCTTGGTTTTTTGGGTGATCGCCGCCTCAAATTTTTTGGGATCCATGGTAAAGGTTGCTTCATCAATATCCACCAATACCGGGCGGGCACCGGTCCAATAAATGGCGTCGACGGTTGCAATAAAAGTCTGGGAAACCGTGATGACTTCATCGCCCGGCTTGATCCCCAAAGCAAGAAGTGCGAGATAAATTGCGTTAGTGCCTGAATTGATTCCGATGGCATAGCGCACACCCAGGTAGCAAGCAAACTCTTCTTCAAATTTTTCCACCTCGGTTCCAAGAATAAATTGGCTTGTTTCCAAAACCCGGGAAATGGCTTCTTGGATTTCATTTTTGATGGAATCGTATTGCGCTTTAAGATCAACGAGGGGGATTATCATTTATTTTCTATCTTCCTTGGACTGAGCGAGCGAAGCGAGTCGAAGTTCTGCCCGACCTGGACTCGAACCAGGAACCTCGCCTCCAAAGGGCGGTGTGATACCATTTCACCATCGGGCAAAATTTTGATTCGGGTTTGAAATGACAAACCAAAATTAGGGATGAGGCTGCTGCCCCGGAGACGAGGATGTGTAGAGCTTATCCTTTTCTTTTTGATAAGCCTCAAGAACGGCTTGCTGGATATATTCGCGGCATTCCACTGTAATCGGATGGGCCACATCTTTATGCTCCGCCTGAAGGGCCTCGGCATCCATATTGCGGACAGGCGGGACCACAAGCTTTGCCCCGCACTGATTGCAATAAAACGAGCGGATCACATTCCGGTGCCCGCATTTGGAGCAAGGTTCTTTCACCCGGCGGGAAGGCATGGCCACAAAATAACCCTTATTCCCTTCGATGATTTTGATGTCCCGGACGACAAAGCAATCTTCAAAGGTAATTGTGGCAAAGGCCCGCAATTTTTTATCCGGACCCTCTTTAGGAAATATTCGGACTTCGGTGATTTTCATAGCTTAAAAAGAATGACAGAGAAAAATGCCTTGGACTTTTTTAAGACGTTTTCGAATCGAAAGGCGGGCTTGTCGAGCTTTCGCTCTAGAACGGAACATCATAAATAAAGTGGGGCCGCTTCCGGACATTTGACAAACTCCAAGGTGTAAGCCACTTAATCTTTCTCGCGTCTTCCCTAGGGAAGGTTTGATTCGATCTGCGCTCTCCGTTAAGTCGTTGGCTAACCATTTTTCGGGCCGAACCAAATTCCCATTTTCCGAAAAAGTGGGAGTGAGTTTAGCATCACGTATTGCATGTGTCAAGGAAGGTGCGGGACGCTGTAAGCGTAGTTGTGCGTAAACTTTAGCGGTAGAAAGACCTTGGGCGCTTGGGAAGAGAAGAAACCAGAACTTCTCCTTATAAGGAAGAAGACGGATTTTCTCTCCCCGTCCTAACCCCAGCGCATGCCGCATGCCGCTGACAAAAAAAGGGACGTCGGAACCCAGTTCGCCGCCCAACTGCATAAGTTGTTTTTGAGTAAGCCTGAGGCGAGAAAGTCGGTTCATACCTAAGAGAAAAGTTGCCGCGTTGCTGGACCCTCCGCCAAGGCCTCCGCCCATGGGGATTCGTTTTACGAGGCGGACATTCACTCCGCCCGGAAAAGGATATTTTTTCTTAAGCAGATGGAAGGCGCGTGCAATCAAATTATCTTGGAGGGGGACCCGCGGGGCAGAACAAAGAATCCGGATTCCTTCTTGGGATCTTCTTTTGAGGGTGAGCGTATCCCTTAAGGAGATGCGATGAAAGACGGTTACCAGCTCGTGGTAACCGTCTTTTCGCTTTCCTAAGACACGCAAAAACAGATTCAGCTTAGCAGGTGAATCAAGCGTCAAAACTATTTACGACCAGGACTTTTTCTTATGCCGGTGCCTGCGGAGTTTCTTTTTCCGCTTATGTTTATTCATCTTTCGCTTACGTTGTTTTTTCGGCCAGGGCATTGGGCCTCCTCTATCTGTATCGTCATGACGAGCCCGCGTTTAAGCGGGCGAAGCAATGACAATTCATAGTTACGGAATAACTTTATTCAGCGGATATTCAATAATCCCGGTGGCGCCCGCTTTCTTAAGTTCCGGAATCAGCTCGCGCACCACAGACTCATCGGTAATTGTTTCCACATCATACCAATTATCGTCCGAAAGATTGGAAATCGTTGGCTTTTTCATTGCGGGTAGAATCTTCAGGATTTTCTGCAAATCTTTTTTCGACACGTTCATTTTGAGCCCGACTTTGTCCTGCGCAAGGATGGCGCCTTTTAAGAGAAGGATAATATTATCCATCTTTCTGCGCTTGAAGGGATCGGCATAACTTTTTTTGTTCGCAATAAATTGCGTGGTGGAGACAAGAACCGTATCGATAATTTTTAAGTGATTGGCCCGCAGACTCGAACCGGTTTCCGTGGCTTCCACAATGGCATCGGCCAGTTTCGGGGGCTTCACTTCGGTGGCACCCCAGGAGAATTCCACCTCGGCTTTTACTTTGTGTTTTTTGAGATAACTCTCGGTGACCTTGACGAGCTCGGTGGCAATTTTTTTACCTTGAAGGTCTTTGACATTTTTATAAGGAGAATCCTCGTGTACAGCCAAAACCCAGCGCACGGGGTTTTTGGTTCTTTTGGAATAAGTGAGTTCGCACAGTTCGAGGACTTTGGAATTATTTTCAACGACCCAATCGTGGCCTGTGAGACCGGCATCCACCACCCCATCTTCTACATAACGGGGCATTTCCTGCGGCCGGTACAAAACCACCTCGAGTTCCGGATCATCAATCGTAGGAAAATAAGAACGGCTTGAAACGCTGGTATTAAAGCCCGCCTTACGCATCAAAACATAAGTGGCTTCTTCGAGGCTTCCTTTAGGGAGTGCAAGTTTGAGTTTATGGGGCATAGGGCAGGATTGTAACGACTGCCCTAAAAGGTGTCAAAGACTTAGTTCGTCTGCCCTGCCGGTGGCTGCTGGGAGAAAACCGGTGTGACCACAGGAGTAACCACCAAGTGAGTGTTTGCGACACGGGAAATGATCATATTATTTTTTTCAGCCAGGTTTACCGCGACTTGAATATGTTCAGCTTCTTGAATACGATCGCTCACTTGATCGCTCACTTCAAAATCATCTTCCGTCCCAGTCTCATTTGAGACTTGTTGCTGCTCGGCCTGGACCATTGTTCGCTCGGTTGGTGCTTGTTCTGAAATTTCAGATTGTTCGACTTGATCAACAACGATGGAAGTCCTTTTGAATTCAACATTTTTACTTTTATTTTCGACTCGAATGCCTTCACTTACCTGAACGCTTTGAGCTTCTCTGATAAGGTTCAGAATTTCTTCGGGAACCATCAGGCCTTGGCTTTTGAAAAGTGAGACCAAGGCGTAGATTTCTCTATTAAATTGGCTGAGCAAATCCATCTGGCCGGATTTAATGCGACTGAGCATTTCTCTAAGCCCTGAAATTCTGTTCACAAGTGAAACGGGGATGACGGCAGAGCCCCATTGGGAAACATTGGGCATGGTTCCCATGCTTGAGAGACGCGCGCCTCCGCCATAAGAAGAACTGTCTGAACTGGATCCTCCGCCGGTGCTTCCGCCACCACCTGCGTTGGCCGCTGCGGCATTTGCCGCTGCTTGGTCAGAAGTGAAATCCGAGTTATTTGACCGGCTATTGAGTTGCTCAAGAAAGTCATTTAAAGATGCGTCTTCATTATTTGTGGTTTCTTCACTCGTGGTTTCGGTGGTTGTCTCCACCGTTTTCATGGAATCTTCTTCAATGGTTTCGGTGGGTGTCTCCATAACTTTCGGTAGAGGGTCTTCTTCGGTAGTTTCTGTAGTTTCCGTTTCAGTACTTTTGGTCTTGCCACTAAAAATTTCCTCTAAAACAAGCCATTGTTTTTCTGAAAGCTCCCCCTCTTCTCCATTGCTATTAAAGTAAGTGAGGATTCCGTCAATTTCCTCAGAGGTTAAATCAAAATTTGGATCATGAAGCTGTTCTTCAAATGCCGCCATATCGAAGTCTTCTTCCACCGCTTGGGCTTCTTCACTCACCGTTTCTTCACCAAAGATTGAACTAATGATTTCTTCGGCCTGTTGTGTAATCTGCTCCGGAGTCCAATCAGGGTTTTCTATCTGCAATTGCTGTTCAAGTTCCAACTGGAGCGCCTCAAGATCCAACGCCTCTTCAGTATTCGTGGGGTCTTCTATGACTTCAGCCTCCGGGTCTGTAGTTTCTTCCGGGATGACGGTTTCCTCCGTTGAATTTTCTTCCGACATATTCTGGAGAACTTCCTCTTCTCCCTCCAAGGTCGCCATCTCAATCATTTCTGGGTCACTTGTTTCCGCTTCAAGATCTACATTTTCTGCCGCTTCATTACTCGGACCGGTAAGGGCAGGATCTTCAAACGCTGTACCCTCTATGGATTCCTCCGTTTGACCCATCAAAAAAGGGTCCTCATTGGGATTCGTTTCTTCATCCGGCAGCGCTACTGTGTTTTCTACTTCAACGCTTGTCAGAAAAGCGTCGATCGTCGCTTGGTCTGCACCGGCGTCAATCAATGCATCGAGAAGGGCTTGGTCCTGAGGATCATCAAGAAAAATGGGGTCAGACAAAGGGGTTCCTTCCTCTGTCGCTACAAATTCTTCGGTGGTCTCTTGGTCGGATCCCAAAGCTGCCGGGTCGGGAAATTCTTCTTCCGCGGGAGGATTTTCAGGATTTTCAATGTCAATCGTAGGAGTGGTGGAATTTGGGTCAGTCTCAGGAGCCTCAAACGGTGAACCAGCAAAAGAAACCGGGACCGAAACCCAGAAAATCAAAGATAAAGACAGGAAAATGCTGATCACCTTTACAAGCTTATTAGTTGAACCTTCGATTTTTATCTTCATGTCTTCCTCGTTTTCATTTAACTAATTAAATTCTTAATAATCACTTTAACTATACATTTAGTAATTACGGAATACAAAGGAATGTTGGCTAGCCTATTATGCCAGGACTGAACGATCCTTAGCATTAGATAGCAGCTTTAAAAAGAGTCTAAAACGAAAGGTTTTTTTGAGCTTACTTTTGGGCGGTTTAGGAGGGTATGAAATTGGTCAGGCCGATAAGGCCAACCCCAAGCAGGAAAAAGAAGAGGATGTAGCTAGGCGAATGCTCTTTGCTTTCATTAATGAGGGCGTGAAGGGCCAGGTAGATAAATCCCCCTCCGATGTGCAAAAGGATCAAGTAAAACCAGCTTCCTAAGGATAGATCTTGCATTAAAAACGTGCCTAAAACCCACCCCAGCAAGGTCAAAGTTTCAAGGACAAAGGTAACAAAAAGCGACCTTGCGCGGTTAAATCCCGACTTCATTAAAAGGGCTGTGAGGGCAAGGCCCTCCGGAAATTTATGGATGGTGATCGTAAGAAAGATAGACCAATTAGCCTTGTTCGCTAACTCCTCTCCCAACGCAATGGCTACCCCATCGAAGACACAATGAATCCCCAATGCAGTTGCCAAAAGAAGTGCAATGCTGCGAAATTTAGTGGCTGTCTGTTCATCAAAATGTGACGCCGCGCAGGCGGGGCACACGTGAAAGACAAAGCGGCTCAAAAAATAAAAAAACCCATACCCCGATCCTAATGCAATAAGGATGGCAAGCATCGGAAGAGATGAAGCAGCCTCGGGAATAATATGAAAAAGAGTCGTAGCAAAAAGGGTTCCGGCTGCGAAACTGATAAGGGCACACAAATTCCGGTGGGACACGCCAAAGCTAATGGCGAGCAGTGCGCCAAGCCCTGCGCTTAAAAGCGCGATTAAATTTTGGATAAAGGTGACGAGCATATCTGGTTTTTTACCTTAGCATAGACTTCACGAAAAGGAAGTTTTGTCTTTTGAGAAATCCGTTTCAAATCATCATATTCAGGACTCATCATCTTTCGGCCTTCCAGTTCTGCAATTTTAACTCGCACCTTTCCCCATTTCGTTTTGACCGGGACGATCTTACGCTCCAGGCTGAAGCGGTCCAGTTCAAGAAATCGCACGCCCAGTGAGGTGGTTTCTTTAAAGATAACTTCGGCAATTTCCCCCTGTTTTGTATGCTCACAAAGAACCGAGAGTTTGAAGGCGGGCCGCATCTTCTTCATTAAAATCGTCTGGACCCAAACGTCTAAAGCACCCGCTTCGAAAAGCCGGGCGTAAAGAAGTTCGAAGCCTTGCGGATTCATATCATCAATATTAGTCTCAACAAGTAAAATCCGTTCCCGCCGGTACGGCTTGACCGTCTCTCCCATACTGATTCGTAGTCCGTCCGGGCCTTCACCTAAAGCCTCCAGCCTCATTGAGGGAATTGCATCTTCTTTTTCACAGAAGGCTGCAAGGACCGAGGCACCTGAGGGTGTCACCAATTCTTTATTTATGTTTAGGCGGTGGGTAAGAAAACCCCGAAGGAGTTTGAGTGTGTTGGGATTTCCTTTCTTTCCAATTGCGAGGTTTCTTAGAAAACACTTCTCAATTTTGAAATAACGAAGGGCGTTTGCGACGGCAGCTATTGAAATCAGAGAACCCAAAGCCTGTTTACCCCCGATTCCCGCTTCCCCTAATTGGCGCGAAACCTGGCGGACAAGGGCCTGGATTTTTTTGTCGATTTTATTTTTTTTGAGTTCTTTTTTGAGGAAGGAGACAGGAAGACTTGCATCGAAAAAAGCCTGGAGGATTCCTTCGCCTGTCGCGCCGGCTGGACAGTGAAAAACTGCGATTCTCATCAAGTGGAATTAGGCAATAGACGCGGCAAAGCAGGCGGCGCCGAATCCGTTATCAATATTGACGCAGGCTACACCTTGAGCGCAGGAATTGAGCATGGTAAGAAGCGCCGCAAGACCTTTGAAGCTTGCGCCGTAACCCACACTGGTCGGAACTGCAATGATAGGTTTACTGATCAAGCCAGCGACCACACTCGGAAGTGCGCCTTCCATTCCCGCAACGCAGATCACGGCTTTGACTTCTTGTAATGTTGAGACTTGATCCAAAAGCCGGTGCAGGCCCGCGACACCGCAGTCATAAATCCGGACAACTTTCTTTCCTATTAATTCAAGCGTAATGGCCGCCTCTTCCGCAACCGGAAGATCGCTCGTGCCAGCGGTGAGAATCGCAATGGATTTCTCTCTGTCATTGCGAGGCGGCGTTCCAGACAAAGCCGAAGTCCTGTTGCCACTGGCGTCAGGGCTAAAGAGGATTCCTTTAACCGTCCCTTCCGTAGGAAGGGACGAAGCAATCTCTGGTCGGGATTGCTTCGTCGCACCGTTGGTGCTTCTCGCAATGACGGATGAGAAATACCCAATCCTTGCTTCCTTTGAATAGCGAAGACCGGGGAATTTTTTCCTGAGTGTTTTATAAACACTCTCCTCCAAGCGCGTCGCGATCAGCTTTTGTCCTGATTTTTGGATCGAACGGAAAATTTTTTCCAGTTGAGGAATCGTTTTACCGGGTGTGTAGATCGCCTCCGGAAAACCTTTGCGCAGAGTACGGTGATGATCCATCCTGGCGAATGAAAAAGTTTCGTAAGCGAGATTTTGTAATTTCCCAAACGCCTTCTGGCTGGAAATTTTGCGCGATTCGACCTCTTTTAAAATTTTTCCGATAGTTTCTTGTGTGAGTGTCATACGTCTTTCCAACCAAGCCACCTGCCTAAGGTCCCAAAAAGGGCTAAAACCAAAAGGGCGAAGAGTGTGGCAACGAAAGCCGGTTTGAAAAATCCGGCGCCGCAGGCAAGACCCACCCCGGCCGCGACCCACAGACTGGCCGCTGTCGTGAGCCCGGTGATCCCCGTTCGAAACCGGATAATAGCGCCTGCTCCCAAAAATCCGATACCACTTACGACTTGTGCCGCAATCCTTGAAGGGTCCACATCCACCACTCCACGATACGCCTCCGAAAGATCAATGGAAACAAGCATGATGAGGGCGGAGCCCAGCGATACTAGGGCATGTGTTCTAAATCCGGCTACTTTACCGTGGATTTCCCGCTCGATCCCAATAAAGCTCGCAAGAAATGTCGCAAGAAAAAGTCTTGTGATCATAAGGGTGTCTTGGGAACTGAACCAATTCATTTTGCCTCTCCTATGGGAAAACTGGGACGGGCTGAAATTTTGAAATCCGTTCGTTTTCCTTTCTGGTAAAGTTCAAAGCCTCGCCTTGCGATCATTGCCGCATTATCAATGGTCAGCGAAAACGGAGGAAACCAAACATTGATATGATAAAGCTTGGCTTCTTGGGGAAGAAGTTCACGGAGTCTTGTATTGGCGCTTACTCCCCCGCCCACAACCACATCGCTTACTTTTTTATTCCTGCAGGCGGCGATGGTTTTTTCCACAAGCCAGCGCACTACCGTCTCCTGAAAACTGGCGCAGAGATCGTTGACAAACTGATGGTCATTGCGAGGACTGCCCCCAACGGGGGCGGGACGAAGCCCTGACGCCACTGGCGTCAGATTGCTTCGGGCGCTTTGCGCCCTCACAATGACAGATACCGCTGTTTTAATTCCGCTGAAACTAAAATCAAATCGTCCTTTTTGCTTGGGCCGCGTGAACCGGAAGGCCTTGGGATTTCCCTTTTGCGCCAACTTATCCATGACCGGACCGCCGGGATAACCCAGGCCGAGAAGTTTCGCTGACTTGTCATACGCCTCACCCACAGCGTCGTCCACCGTAGATCCAAGAATTTTTATGGCGCCGTTCCGGTGATAAGTAAGTTCTGTGTGGCCGCCCGAGACAATCAAACCAATGAAAGATTTCGGAAGCGGCTTTCCAATAAAATTCGCTGCAAGATGTCCTTCTAAATGATTGACCCCAATCAAAGGGATTTTAAGCTGATAGGCCAACGCCTTGGCAAAAGAAAGTCCGACCAGAAGCGAACCCACCAGCCCGGGGCCTTGGGTTACCGCGACTAAATCCAAATCTTTTTTTGAAACGCCGGCCTTTTCGAGCGCGGTTTCAAAAACTAAATCAATTTGTTCCAGACAGTGACGCGACGCAATCTCGGGAACGACTCCCCCAAAGGGTGTGTGTTGGGCAAGGCTCGAGGAAACAATATTGGAAAGAATCTCATCGCCATTTTTTAAAACCGCGCAGGAGGTTTCATCGCAGGAGGTCTCGATGCCGAGGGTTAACATAATGATCCCGTCACGACAGTTTCCTTTCCAGGATTTCATTGACCATCTTAGGATTGGCCTTGCCTTGAGTCTCTTTCATAATCTGGCCCACCAAAAAACCCAAGGCTTGTTTTTTTCCGGACCGGTAATCCTCCACAGATTTGGGATTGGCTTGGATAATACGCTGGACTGCTTCTTCCAAAAATTTCACATCGGTCACTTGCACGAGACCTTTTTCTTTGACGATCACTTCTGCGGATTTCCCTGTTTCAATCATTTCAGGAAGCACATCTTTGGCAATCTTACCGCTGATGGTGTTGTTCTCAATGAGTTGCACAAGTCCGGCGAGGGCTGCGGGTGAAACTGGAGAAGCCTCAATCCCCAGAGCTTTTTGATTTAGGTGACCCAGGAGTTCACTTAAAATCCAGTTACTCACAAGTTTGGGATTGGCCTTTGTTTTAAGACAAGTCTCATAATATTCCACCAATTTTTTATCTTGCACGAGCCTCAATGCATCTTTTTCTGTGAGCTGATATTCCTGCATGAGCCGTTTTGCCCGGTCGACCGGCAGTTCGGGCATGGTTTTTTGTGCCTCTTCAACTTCGCTGCGGGAAATCGTGAAGGGCACAAGATCGGGCTCAGGAAAATATCGATAATCGTGAGCAAATTCCTTGGAACGCATGGAAAAGGTTTGGCCTTTGGCCTCATTCCAAAGCCGCGTCTCCTGCACGAGCTTTCCGCCCTCTTCCAACACTTTGATTTGGCGGCTGATTTCATATTCAGCGGCTTTTTGAACCGCGCGGAAGGAATTCATATTTTTAATTTCAACTTTCGTTCCAAGCTTCGGGTCGCCTTCTTTTCTTACGGAAATATTGGCGTCGCAGCGTAGACTCCCCTTTTCCATATCGCAATCACTTACTTCCAGATATTGGAGGATAGCTTTGAGAGTGGCGAGGTAATCATAAGCATCTTCGGGCGAACGAAGGTCGGGCTCAGAAACAATCTCGAGCAAGGGAACACCGGCGCGGTTGTAATCAACAAGGCTTCCGTCTTTGATTCCTTCGTGCAAAAGTTTTCCGGCATCTTCTTCCAAATGCGCGCGTGTGATTTCTATTTTCTTAAGATCTTTGGAAGTTTCCACCATAAGAAAGCCCGTGGAATTGACCGGCATATCGAATTGAGAAATTTGATAAGCCTTGGGTAGGTCAGGGTAAAAATAATTTTTCCGGTCGAATTTGAGGCGGTCCGCCACTTGGCAATTAAGCGCCAGACCGATCTTAACCGCAAAGCGCAAGGCTTCCCGATTCAGTACCGGCAGCGAGCCCGGCAGACCCATACAGACAGGACATGTATTGCGGTTGGGCTCCGCGCCAAATGCGTTGGGGCATCCGCAGAATAATTTCGATTTCGTTTTCAGCTGAACGTGAACTTCTAATCCAATGACTGTTTCCATTAATTTCCATCCGCTGCAGGCACAAGTCTCGTCGCCACTCGCAACGTCCCTGCGAGACAGTCCCCTTCTATATTGTTTCTTTTCAAGGATCGGGACAGCCCCCTTGTGGGGCGGCGTTGGGCCGTCTCGGAAAAATCCGGAATAGATTTTTCCGAAGGCCCGTCGAGTGAGGCCGGCACCTTGTCCGTTTCGATCTTCATACCTGTGTGCATCTTCCCAGATTATTACTGTTTCCTTATCTGTTCACGTTCATTTGGAATGATCACCTTTTGATTTCCTCACCCGTTCATGCGCCGGCCGAACGTCCGACGCAGGCGGTCCCCTTCATTAATGTTTCTTTTGAAGGATCGGGACAGCCCCCTTGTGGGGCGGAGATTCTGCTCTTTGGCATTAAATTTTCGGTTTGCGTTTGAACCATTGGGTTTCCTGTTCGTAGCCAGATGCAGCTTGAAAGAGAGTCTCTTCGGCAAAAGCCGGCGCGATAAGCTGCATTCCAATCGGAAGATTGGATTTTGTGAAACCGCACGGAAGGACGATGGCCGGGACTCCTGCCAGATTCACAGAGATCGTAAAAATATCTGAAAGATACATCGTAAGCGGATCGGTTAATTTTTCGCCTAGTTTAAAAGGAGGCGACGGCGAAACAGGAGTCAAGAGAACGTCGATTTCTTTAAACGCCTTCTCATAATCTTGCCGGATCAAAGTCCTTACCTTTTGGCCTTTCCTATAATATGCATCGTAATAACCGGCTGAGAGTACAAACGTGCCCAAAAGAATTCGCCGCTTCGATTCCTGGCCAAACCCTTGATCGCGCGTCTCAAAATACATATCACGCAAATTATTCTCACTTGCCCGGAGTCCATATTCGACGCCGTCATAACGGCCGAGATTGGAACTTGCCTCAGCTACGGCTACAATGTAATAGGCAGCGACCGAATGCTCCGTGTGCGGCAGACTTACTTCTTTGATCGTTGCACCCATCTTTTCATAAACTTTCCCCGCTTTGCGCACTGCCTTTTCAATCTCCGGGTCCATACCTTTGACAAAAAATTCTTTAGGCATTCCGATCTTTAGGTCTTTAACTCCCCGCTTTAATGCTTGGATGTAATCAGGAACCGGAATATTTGCAGAGGTTGAATCGCGTTCATCGTAACCCGCCAAAATATTCATTAAGATAGCCGAGTCTTCAACGGTTTTTGTAATGGGACCGATCTGGTCAAAGCTTGAACCAAAGGCGACGAGGCCGTAACGCGAGACTCTTCCATACGTGGGTTTGAATCCTACAACTCCGCAGAATGCGGCAGGAAGCCTGATCGATCCGCCGGTGTCAGATCCAAGCGCTGCAAAGGCCTCATCCGCCGCAACGCTTGCCGCCGATCCGCCGCTTGAACCGCCCGGCACCCTTTCCAAATCCCAAGGATTGTGGACGGGACCGAAAGTCGAGGTTTCATTGGAGGAGCCAAAAGCAAATTCATCCATGTTGCATTTACCAAAAATTGTGGCGCCCGCAGCCCGCAATTTTTCGATCACCGCCGCGTCATAAGGAGGGGTATATCCGTACAAAATTTTTGACGCGCATGTTGTCTCCCACCCACGCGTACAAATATTGTCTTTGATAGAAATAGGAACGCCGTGGAGCAGCCCCTGATTTTTGGCCCGCTCGATTTTTGACGGGTCAAAACGGATATAGGCATTTATTTTTCCATCTACGTCTTGGACCCGCTTAGAAAGACCTTGGATAAGCGGCTCCGCCCCGTTTTTTTGAGAGAAACCGATCGCTTCTTTTAAAGTGAGTCTGAAATCAGACATTATTCCTGATCAATGACCTTGGGGACCTTGAAGAAACTTCCTTCTCGGTGAGGGGCATACTTGAGGACATCTTCGCGGATATCGGAAGGCTTAATTTCATCTTCCCGGAAGACATTTTCCAGATTAAGGACGTGACTTGTGGGCTCTACATCGTCCGTCGGAACGGCTTTCAACTGCGCCATATAGGCGAGGATCGATTCCAGATCCTTCTTTAACTTGGCCTTTTCTTCAGGCTTCAGACTGAGTCTTGCAAGTTCCGCAATTTGCTCGATTTCAAACGACATGCCAAGGATCGTAGCATGCCGCAATTCTTATTGTCAACGCAGGGAGAATCCCCACAGCCTTCGCCGAACGTTCAGGCGACAAGATAGAAACGGACAAGGAGTCGCCCTCACTCGTGGGCCTACGGAAAAATCTTTTCCGGATTTTTCCGTAACGGCCGCTACGCCGCCCCACAAGGGGGCTGTCCCGATCCTTGAAAATAAAAATTAATGAAGGGGACCGTCTCAGGCTTGGGGATTCTGCTAGGTTACGATCAGCGGAAGGACCAGTCGAGGCGCGTTCGGAAGGCCGAGTGGGCAGGGATCCGCCACGCGTTTTGGCGGAGAACGAGGCCGGACGCACGAACGAGGACGTCCCACGGGGACTTGCCCCGATCCTTGAAAAGAAACAATATAGAAGGGGACTGTCTCGCAGGGGCGTTACGAGTGACGACGAGACTCGTGTCCTTCCGGATAATGAATTTTAATGTTTAGGTTGAAGAAATTCGGTCAATGAGATGAAGTCTTTGAGGAGGAGCTCTTCAGCGCGGGCCATTTCGGGGATGCCGAGCTTGTGAAAAATTTCTAAGAGCTGGGAACGAGGGCGACCTACTTTTGAATCTTGCGTAAGACGATTGAGTAGGGTTTTTCGCCGGGCACCGAAGGCTACTTGAATGAGATGGAAAAGAAATGCCTCGTCGATTCCTTTTGGGAATGCGGACGGCGGGTGAAAATCGATCGTCACGACCGTTGAATCGACATCGGGCCTCGGAGTAAAACAATTGCGGGAAACTTCAAAAGCACGGTGGACTTCGGCGTAATACCGGACTCCCAAGGTAAGCCGGCTATAATCTTTATCTCCCGGCTGGGCGAGCAAACGGTCCGCGACTTCAGCCTGCATCATCAAAACCGCTTTTTCCACAGATGCACGATTGGAGATCAGCCAGAAAAGCACAGGTGAAGTTATATAGTAAGGAAGGTTCGAGATGACTTTGATCCGGTCATTGCGAGGCGGCGCCGAAGCAGTCTTCGTGCTTAGGTTGCTTCGCCTCTTTGGGGCTCGTAACGACGATTTGAGTAATTTTTTTAAATCCGTCTTGAGAACATCCGCATTTTCGATCAGGAGTTTTCCTTTGTAATCGATGCCGAACTCCCCTTCCAGGATCTCGCAGAAGCGTTTGTCTTTTTCAATCGCAAGGACCGACGCGCCGTCCGCCAAAATCTCAGTCGTGAGCGCACCCAGGCCCGGCCCGATCTCAACGATCCACTCACCTGGTTTGGGAGCGACTAACTCCACGATCTTTCGTTGAATGTTGGGATCGACCAAAAGATGCTGGCCGCGAAATCCACGGACTTCAAGACCGTATTTTTTAAGAAGGGCGATTTGCGTGGAACTCAAGGAATCTTAGGACGATTTACTGTAGTAAACCACTTGAGGCAGATTTTTTAAGGCTTTATCGCTGGTGATTAACTTTGCTTTTTCCTGAAGTGCCGACGCATAAACAATCGCATCGGCCATGGCAAGTCCGTATTGAAGGCTTAAATCCGCCGCCTCCAAACTCAATTCTTCTGTTAAAGGTACGATCCGGCACTTTTGCATATGAAACACCGCGGTCAAAGCGCCTTGCTCTCCGCTTTCTCTCTTATATTTCTTGTAGACTTCATAAAGCACAATGGTAGGAACGACAATCTCAGACAAAGACCCCAAATGCTTTTCATAATGGGAGGCAAGTGGACCTTCGCTAAAAAACTCAATCCAACCGCTTGAATCGATGACCGTCAAAACCGGTCCCTTCGGTCACGAACCCCCTCTGAACTCACACCTTTCAAAAACCCCCGATAATGTTTCAAAGGCAGATCGGGAACCAGCATAATCCATTCCCCTCTTGTTACGACGGCCATCTTCTGTCCGCACCGAATATCCAACTTTTCCCTAATTTCTTTAGGGATCACGATTTGATATTTTGGGGAAACTGTCACTCGTGTCATTCAAGCCTCCGTTGTCATACGATTAACTTATCGATCGGTAAAGTGTAATACAATTTGGCATGTTTGTCAAACGTGGTTTGAAACAAGATTAAGCGGAAATGCTGAGGGATTTGACGGCGGCGAGGAAGTTCTTGATACGTTCCGCAAAGCCGGGGTGAGACGCGTTGGCGCGGTCAAGATCGCGCTGCGTCACGGTCTTTACTTCTACATTCAGGTTTGGATCTTTAAGAAAACGTTTGATGAACGCTGCTGTTAAGAACGAGTCTTCCTTCGAAGCCCAAATCGTTAAGCGGCTTGGCTTCTGTTTCATCTGAGCAATTTGATTTAAAATTTCGGGAAGCTTCTCCCCTTCGATCAGTTCTTGCCCGGTTCTAAGACCGCTTCTGACTTCTTCCACTAAAGAATGGTAAGCCTTGGGCGCCACAACGCCGATCTTCGGAGCTGCCGGGCTAATTCCGTCGATCGCAGCCAAGAGTCCGAGTTTAAACGCCGCACCTTCTAAGAGGATTACGACTTCATTTTCTTTAGCAACCGAACTGATTCCCATGCGCGACTGCCACACTTGCAAATGTTTGTCCAAAGCCGGCGTTCCGGTTTGGGATTGTTCTGCACGGATCAAAAGCGCAGCTACAATCGCAGGTTCAGCCGCTTCGGCTTTGGGAATTTCAATCAGCTTTGAAAGATTCAAAAATCCGTCCGTCGCAAGCCTGTGCCTGACCTCGGAGCGTTTCCAAAGACTCTCAATCATCGGCGCAAATTGTTTTCCAAGTTCCGCAAGCTTTCCTTTGTTCGCATCCTCCCTCAACTCCCACGTCGAATCCAAGCTTTCACTCCGTATTTCGGAACGCCGGGATCTGTCTTGTTTCTTTTTCATCTCTTTAAGCAAGCCGCGGGACTCATCAAAGGATATCTCCCGGCCGTAGGCCTGCCTTACAAATCGGATCAACATGGCAGCATTTCTCAGACCTGTCGTAAATTCTCCTGATAAAATGATGGACTCGGAACTTTTTTTAAAAAGGGGCGGGTCCTTTAAAGGCGACCCAAATTTCTTCTGAAGAACCGAAAATAAAATCCGAGCGCCTTTTTTATCCGAAGAAATGATTCGAAACCGTTGGCTGCGCGGCTCTTTAAAATAAGGCGCCAAAAAGGCTGGCTCTATAAGAAGAATATTGTTTGTCAACGCTTCAAAGGCATATTTTCTAAATTCAGAATCTTCGGATTCATCCATTACGATTTCTTTAAGTTTACCAACGACTTCCTCTTTCCAGTCCATTTTTTCAAGATCAGGGAAAGTCTCGAAGAAGCCAAGCGCGATCTTCTGCTGCGTGCGGTCAGAGCTCAAAAGTGCGCGCTTATAAAAAGCGGCCTGTCTTTTACTGAGGGGCTCACCCAACAAAGAACTGATTAGGCTCAAGTTACCGAGTTCTCTGGCTAAATTCTTCGCATCTTCAAAGTCGCTGTGTTCCCAAATGAAATGATGAAGCGCGGTCAGAAAATGATTTTTTATTACTGTTTCTTTAAAAACTTTTTCATCCAGATCTAGGGTTAAAAATTCCAGTGCTTCGTTCCTTTGAAATTGATCTTGTTGGGAATCAGCGTGCTGTTCTCCTTCAAAGCTCTCGATAATTTCAGCTGCTGCCTGGTGAGGTTGTTCTTTTTTTGACGCGTGTTTAACAATAGCTTCTAAGAGATTGCGATATCTTGGCAATGCTTTTGGTGTAAGATTGAAGATTTCCTGTAAATTTATAATAGCTGATAGGTGGACACCATGTATTTGTTTATCATTTGGGAAATTTTCCAAGATTTTAGCCGCGTCAATGATTTCTTGCATTTTTTGGCCATTGTTTGCAGCTACCATCAGTTCTTCTTCTCCTTTGCGGATCCTTTCTGAAATTTCCTTGGCAATTTTCGAAATGCTATTTAAAAGTTCAAAGGCCTTTTCACGGTCGTAAGATTCGAAATTCTTTTCAAAGGCCTTCAGATCTCCAGAAAGCATCTGCTTCCTGATTATTTCTTCAACGCTTGCCCGCACCTCGGCCCTCGCCCGTTCAGGCGAGGACGGAGGAGCCCCTGGCGGCGCCGCCAGGGACACCTCAGTACTCACGCCGGTTGGGCGTGAGTGCGGAGGAGTACCCGAATCGGTCGGATTCGGGTGCACCTCGGCGCGTTCGACGCGGCCTTCGGCCTTGCTCAGGACCGATGGTGAGCTTGTCGAACCATCGGAGCGGGAAAAATCGCTTAACTCTGAATTGATATTGCTATATATTTTATTTTGTGAAAAGTATATTCCTGACAACGGCCCGGAGGGACTGGCTGGCAAAGTTGTTTCAGCATGTGATTTTGGTCCTATTAGCAGGAGTTCTGGGAGGAGAGCTTTTCCTAAAACTCTCCCTGAAATGGCGGCTTGTCGTTCTAGGAGGACTCGTGATATGCTTTTATTTGGGCTTGATTTTTGCGGCAAGCTCCTCAAAGGAGGAAGACTAAATGACGGCTGTCCTTGCCATTCTGATTTTTGCGGCGATCTCGTTGACTTTATTGGCAATCGATCACTTCCGGAAAAAACACGCCCATTAGATGTTTCAACGCGGCCGCTAAGCCCGCTGATTCCTGCTCCAATTTCCAACTTTCTTGTTTCTAACTTCTTTTCCGCCCGTTGCTCCGGCAAAGAAGAACGCACCTCGGCCCTCGCCTGATCGGGCGAGGACTGAGGAGTACCCGAATCGGTCGGATTCGGGTGCACCTCGGCCCTTGCTTTTGAGTCAATGGAAGATTCCTGCAACTTGCGAAGATTGGCGGCTTGTTTGGCAAGAAATTTTTCATAATAACCGAAAAGGTTTTCCTGATCGCTCGGCAATTTTTGGGCAAGACGCTCTGCGGCCCCCTTGGCATTTTCAAGGACAAGGATCCCATTGATTGCCTGCTCGGCTAACCGGGGATCTTGGAAGGCCAGGTGAAAAGCCGCCCGCGTTTTTTGCCGGGTAAGAGAGTCTTCGGAAAACGAGTTGTCTTCGTCGGGAATTCCAATCACTTCAACGCTTGCAATTCCTTTGATGGGGTCTGTGCCCACCTTGTGTTTTTGAAGTAAGCTAATGAAGCCGTTTCCGTCTGCTATGGCTTGCTCATAATCACCTTCTTTTCCTACGGAGATGCGGATAGGCTCCGAATCCTGCGGCTCGTGATATCGGCCCCCGATCCACTGCGCAAGTTTTTCTGCGAGGGCTTCAGCCTGCGACTCATTTGCGTCGGTAACAACCATCAAATTAAGATCGCTTTTATCTCTGACTGCCGATCCGAGCACTCCCAGGCTTCCGATCATTGAAACGGCAAGGTTCTGAATCCCTTCCTGCTTGACCTGTTTAAGAAAACCTTTTTTGATTAACCATTTTCCGATCTCGCGGGCGATTTGATGTTTTTCCTCAAACAAAATCACGGGAAGGCCCGATTGCTTGTCCCTCTCATCAGCCAAGTTGTTAATTCGGACTTCCTGCGGTTGGGCGTCATAACTGGGAACCTGCCATTCCTTTTCTCTGCCTTTGGAAAAACGGTAGGGCTCGTCGATGGAAAATCTCCCGCTGGAACGTATCTCTTGCAATGTCCGGTGCCTCATCTCTTTCTTTAAACGGGTCTCGACAAATTCGGTCATGGAAACCCCGCGGCTCGGATTCCACTGGTCTTCTTTACGCTCGGGATAGATCGTCTCAAGGACAATCATATTTCCGTTTTGGATTAAATCCGCTTCATAATGCGAATCTCTCCCCCCGCTTAACCTTTGGGCAATCTCATTGACTGAAGGAATAAAAGACTCGACCAGCCTTTTTCCAGCTTCGTGATCCGCCTCTTCCTGCAAGGCCCGCCACCATTCGGTTCTTTTTTGATCGGTCGTCTTGAAATCCTGCGTCTGGGAATGCCAGACCGCAACAGGACTCAGGCGGTTGAAGTTTTGGTCAGCATTCTCCAGCGCAATGCGATCCTTCGGATGCTTCTTATTCCAATGGCGAATAAAAACAAGAAGAGGCCAATCCCCCCCATCCGATTTAGTTTGCCTGAGATCGCTGGTTGAATTTCCCAGACCTTGTTTTTTCCTTTCACTCAAAGTATTCAAGCCGTCTTGTTTGGTCTGGTATTTTCCCAATTGACCATGCGCCACATGGGGATCCAAAGGAAGATTGATCAAATCCTCTGGATGATCATGATTCCAACGCAGAACCGCTTGATACAATGTACGATCGCCGCCTTCTTCTATATGAAGGCGTAATTGCATTCGATAATTGGCTGATTCTCCTTTTTCCAGCCGCCTTTTTTCCAGCGCTTCAATAATTTCTCCTTTGGATTCGTACTTGTGGGTTCGGGTAGGCAACAATTTCATTTCAATGGGTTCTTCCGGGTGCTTTTGATTCCATCGATAAATGAAGGTGAGCAAAGTAGGGTTGCCGCCTTCGGCTAAATGCCTTTGAAGGGATTTTGGATCACTGGAAAGACCTTTTGCCTGTCTTTCGGCAAGGGCTTGCAAGGCTTCTTCTTTAGTCCTGAACCCGCGGCCTCTTTGCTTTTTCTGGATAGCGTGGCCATTCCCATTTTGTGCAGGCTGTCCTTCTTCCCGCACCTCAGAACGGCCGAGCCATTGGTCGAATTCATCATCAATCGTTTCTTTGCCGGATTCGCGAAGATAATCCGTTTGTTCGGGATCGCGCGCCATCTGAAAGGCCAAGATTGAAAAAGCGGAGCCCATCTGACGAATCATGTTTTGCAAAACACTATTGTCTGTCGGTTCGCCATTGACCCGCAGATGTTCACCGGTTTCATCTGTTCGATAAGTTAATACATTGTTGCCTTCGGTCGTTTCAACCGAGATTTCCTGATCGTTAAAACGAATCCGTGTTTTCCAAAAAATCCAGGCGTGAATATCCTTGGGTACAGGCACATTGGAGCGCATCAAAATTCCGTCGAGATAGAACGAAACCGCATCATTGAAATGTAAAGACGCCGTTTTACGGTTATTCCCCGGCAACAAAATTTCTTCCACGTCTTGAACTTTAGCCGGCAAATCTTTTGCCCGAGGCATTTCCACGGTCCGGTTGCCTATGCGGATCTGCCAAGTATTGCGCAGCCTGGACTTTAACTCTTGATAGAATCTTCCCTCAAGTTCAGCCGTAATCTTTTTCCGGGGCCTTAATTGTGTTAAGTCGAAACTGGTTTCGAAAATAATTTCTTTATCTGCCTTGCCAAGATCATTGACCATGAGCCTGGGGTGATAAACAACTTCGATGGAGCCGGGCTTGGGACTCGACACGGGATCCTCTCCCAATCCAAACTTGACGCTCTCATATCGAACGGGAGGAAAGATCCGGATATTCTGCGGCACCGTTTGGATCATTGCATGATGGCTTATAAATTCATTGATCGCGTCCCGGTCATTTTTGTCTAACACCGTTACCACGGATTCATTCACAGTTTCTTCCATCGGAATGTAAAAAATGTCGCTTCGATTAACCACCAAAAGTCCAAGCGCTTCCATATCAAAACCTGTCGGCGGTTTGCGTTTACCAATAAATTGTTTGAATTTCTTCGGGAGACTTTTATAAAGAAAATAAGCCTTAGTTTCTCCTTTGACATTCCAATGCCAGCGTGGGCCAAGGACATCTCTCAAAAATGCGTGCAAATTTCCCGATTCCCTTCCCACTCGAATCCGCCAGGCGCTATAGTCAGGCAACCGCTGCTCGACGGGAAGATAGGACATCCTTTGCGGCAAAACAATGGATGAATCGTCCGCGGTCCTGAGGTTAAAAAATGCGACCTTCTTTGTGGGAGAACTTTCAGCGGCCCTTACTTCGGATCGCGCAAGAGGCCGCGGATGAATTTGAATTTGTTTTTCTAATTTGAGAAGTTTTACTTCATATTCTAAGATTCTTTCAACGATCGGAATGGCATTCTGGATCCAGCGTTTGATATCTTTTTCGGTCGCAAATTTACCGGTAACAGGATCCCGGAATTTCAGCCATTCGCTTGAAAGCGCACGGGACTTATCTTTGGGAGACATGATTTTCTCTTCCGCCTCGCTCACGGCCCGGGCGCTTAGCCCGCCCGTTTCATCTAAAATCGTTTTCAATTTCTCTGCGAATTCCTTTTTTCTCCGGCCTAAGTTGATCCGAAGGGTGGTTTCCGATTGGTTCGTCTTAGGGATCAGGCGAGTGCCCAGCATTTCAAACAAAATTTTTCGTTCCACGATGGAGGCGCTGCCCAAGTGATACTCGCCCTGTGCCCGGTCTTGGATTCCTTGCATCAATTTTCTATAATCTGCGGCCAGGGGCCTTCCGGCTCTTGCGCTGAAAGGCGAATCGTAGAGAGAAAATGTGGGGCTTTGTGCTTCCATCCATTGCCTGCCCTCCCGTTGGGCTATGCGTTTTTTATCTATTTCTTCTTTATAAGCTGCTTGACCTTGTCTTTTTTGATTCTTGAAATCTTCGATTTCTTGCCTGGTAACGGAAAAGAAAGCTTCTTCGGGATTTTGCTCCGGCAATTGAAAAAGTGACCAGGTGGAAAATTCTTTCGTTTCTTCGAATCCGTGTTTATTTAAAAAAGCGACCTCGACGGAGCCTTGAGGATCTTTTCCCCCGAATTTTCCTTCCACAGCGGTAATGCGCCCAATTCCGTAGATTTTATTCTTGAGGTATCTGCGCGGTTTGAGTAATTCGCCTGCATTGGAACGAGTTAGACGTTCTGACTTCTCCGTTCGAACTTCTGAACGGGCAGAGTTCCAATGACTCTGCACCGCAACACCCGGACCCGACCGGTCCGGGTATAGCGGAGTACCCGGTGCCAACCGCACCGGGTGCACCGCAAGCGTTCGAGGCACACGGCGTGCCTCGGAGCGGGATTCGGAAAAGAAGGAGTCTTCTCTTTGCCACTGATGCATCGTCACTTCAATGGCACGCTTAAGGGTAGCTGCCGACATCCGGCCTTCAAGACTTGCAACCAGAATATTTCTAACTTGTTCCAATCTTGCCGAATCCATGGGTGCTTCAAGTCCGAAACTGAGTTGAGCGCCTTTTGAAAAATAGGGAAAACGCGGATCGTGAGGATTTTTCAAGAAATCATCTTTGAGAACAAAATAAGGAAGCCGCTGGTGAAGGTTTCCCACCGGCTCGATGTGATAAGGATCCTTGGCGCCGGAAGGTGCTTTTAACATAAGGACAAAGGGAATTTCTAATGCCTCGCGCAACGCCTGAATTCTTTGACGCAGCGAATTTTCGGCGGGCTGATCCCAATGATCCGGCATTTCAAAATGGCTGCTTGCGATTTCGAATTCGACATGGGCCCACTTTCCGGTTTGATCCGATGTTTTTAAAAGTTGGGTCTCTTCGATTAATTTATCGTGATAAAAAGAAAGGTGGGGGTCATTTCCTTTCAAAGTGCCGGGGAAAGAATAAGTAAGTTGAAGCGCTTCCTGCATCATCCGAAGCGCATGCCGAAGCGTCTGGCGCTTAAAACCCGGAGAGCTCACGGTCAATTGAAGGGGCTCACTTACGATTTCATTCCAATGCTCGCCTTTTTTCCCCGCATAGGATGAAAAAAATTCATAAACGTTATCCACAGGCACCATGCGCCGATCGGTTGCACCGGTCTTACTGATAAAAAAATAAATTTCGAGTTTACTCATTTCTCTCAAAAGATCCGTAAGAATCCCTTGTGTCTTGACAAGATTTTCCGGCAAGCCGATCCGGGTCGCCGTCGTTAGAGATTGGGTCCTTCGCATTTCCAAAAATTGAACATGCCGTCCCTTTTGGATAAACCCGGCCCGGTCCAGCTTTCCCGGGACGACCGGAATGCCGATGCTCCAACCCTCTCGATAAAGTTTTTCCCCTGAATGAAGTGTTTTATAAAATTCCCCGAGCATGTGGTCGTAGACTTGGTAAGTGGCGGCATTTGAATTCTCGATTCCAAGCGATGTGGCGTCCAAGATTTTAAACCAGACTTTGCCGTCTTCATCTTTCGGTTCGTTGCCGAAATAGATTGGGACGATGATTTGCCGGTCTTTACTCCTTGAAAAGGCGACAACACCAGGGAAAAAAGATCGGTTATCTGAAGCGGCCCAGAGATGATCCGCCTCATAAAATTTGACCTCCCCTTCCTCGAATAAAGTTTTGAGATCCGGTTTTTGCAGGACCCCTTTTAGCTCTTCATAAAATTCCTGATCCCAATTTTTCATTCTTTCAAGGAGACGCGGGGCGAGGCTGGCCACGAGGGTCATGACGGCCGGGATCGCGCTGGGCTGGTCGTAGGGATCTTTAAATCTTTCATGGGCTTCCTCGGGACTCATTTCCGCAATTTCTCGAAGCGCTGCGATTCGTCCGTACGGCAGGCCCTCCAATTTTTCCAATTCGGTAAGCAGCATCCGGCTGAATACTTGGCCTTCCGGGACATATTGATATTCAATCGCTAGACCCAGCAGCGCAGCGATCCTTTTGCCCGGCGCAGCAGAGATAAGGTCTTCAAAAACCGATGGTTTTACGGAAGTTCTGCTACCATGAGAAAAACTCGACGTTTCGTCTCTCCAAATAGGACCGTAAAGAAATTGAAGGTTGTTCCTGTAAGTTTCCGAGTTTCCGGCTTTCAGAATGAGCCGGCTTATTTCGCCCAGGTCTTTGCCTTGGGCATCATGCAGTGCCACATATTGAAACGAAAGGGAAGGTTCGGCTTCCGGCGTTCTCCATACCGCGTAGGTCCTGCCGCCTTCTTTTTCTAAGGTAGTTTTTTCAAGGGCGTTGTTATGCCAAATATAGATTTGATAATTTCTCTCCTCTCCGGGAAGGAAAAGGATTTCCTGTTTGATGATCGTTTCTTTCTTTTCCTTGTCGGTATCAAAATAGAAACTGCCGAAATAGATAACAGGTTGGGAGCGGTCGATCTCTGCAATAGGAATTTCAAGCAAAGTCTCTCCCCTTTCTTCCGGTTCGCTGTCTCCCCATTTTTTTGCATGCTGACTTTCCGCAGCGGAAGTAAGCATCGCATTCATTGTTACCGTGTATCCCCTTTTAATTTCTCTTTCCGGGATTTCCTGATGCGGGTTGGCAGTCAATTCAAAACTTAAAGGCCCCGACCTAAGGCCAAACCGTACTTCCCGAACTGAAGTATTCCAAGTCCAGATTCCATAAAGGAGCTGCGAACCGAATAAGCTGATGAGTTTTTTCTCCAATTGGTTGGTCAGGTCAATGATGTCTAAATCTTTTTGTTTCCACACTTCCCGGTTAAGGTTATCCAGCCTGTTAAAAATCCGGAACCAGGTTGTCGGGATGCCGTCGGTCCGCACTTCGGCCCTTGCCGGCGTTTCCTTCGACCAAATTCGGACTCTCCCGCTTCCGTGCCAAATGCCTGCGGCCATAAACCGTTTTGCATCCGGTGAAAATAAAATTTCTGTCACGGCGTCCAGATGCGGATAGATTGTTTCTTCATGACGCCACACTTTTCCATTAAGTTTCCATATTTCGATCTGATCTGCCGTAGACGCGGCGAGACGTTTTCCATTAGGTGAAAAGATGAGGTGGCTTGCTTCGCGGGCTGGTGACAAAAAATCTAAAACCTGAGGCTGCCTTTCCCCTTTCCATCTCCAGATCCTGATTTTTCCGTCGGTGGAGGCCGCGGCGACATCATCGCCTTTGGAAAAGGCCAAGGCTGACGTATCCATGGACTTCTTAAGAGAAGCTTCGTGATGAAGGTTCGCGCGGAGTTTTCCGGTTTTGATATCCTCGATTCGGATTTCGCCGTAATAAGTGGAGGCGATGCTCGTCCCATCGGGAGAAAATTGAACGAAATGATTGCGACTTTGATCCGTGATGGGAATTGTTTTAGGGGAACTCATTCCCGTAAGATCGTAGATCTTCATTACATCCATGTCCGTGGCTGCCAGCCAATCTCCATTTTTAGAAACGGATAACCCTAACACAGGTTGGAAATCCTCCGGATTAAGCTGCTCCAGCCGCCGGATCAGCCCGCCGTTTGAATTCCATAGGCTGATCGAGCCGATTCTGCTGGCTGTGGCGAAAAAATTCCTGTTTCCTCTTTGAAAAGAAATAAGTTTTGCAATCTCGTTGCGGTGGGCCCTAAATTCCACGGACCATTTCCGAAGGTCTCCGTTGGTCAGATGAACGTTGTTTCTTGCGCCCGCGGCCAAAATCTTCCCGTCCGTTGAAAATGCCGCCGCCAAAACCGGCTGTTTCGTTTCCAAGGTCGAGACCGTCCAATCCGAGATGTATTCCCGCACCTCCGAGCGGCGGGATATTTCATATTCTAAAAATAATATTTGACTTAAAATTAATCCTGTGTTAGGTTGCGGCGCTTGAAGCATTGAGATGAAAACCCTTTTTCCATCTAAAAGACGGAATTTGTTTGCTGATGGGATCATGAGGGCGGTGAGCCTTGTATTAGCAGCCCTCGTGGTGAGCGAAAACATTTGGAAAACTTCATTGAAGGCCAAGGCTGTTCTCTCTATAATTGTAGCCATCATGATTCTTATTTCTTGGATGGCTTGCCCAAGAGATTCGGAAAAGGGGTAAATAAAACGTGATAACCGTGTCTCTTGTTTTGGTTTTGATATTTCTTGCCTGGGGCGTGATGTACCTGATCGAACGCTACCAAAATCGCCGCCACTCGAAGTAATTTTTCCTTCTGATCTCTGACTTATGACCTCTATCCTCTGCTCTCTGACTTCTGACCTCTGTTCTTTTGCCCGCACCTCCCCACGGGCCCCTCCGGGTCTATCGACGCTTAGGATCGGAGACTGACGGCTCTCGGGGCCGGAAGCGGCCCTTCGGCTCGGTTCTGTCGAACTTTGCTTAGAAGGCTTAACGGAAGAAATGTTTTGATTTTGATCCGCCAAGGCCGATAAATTATACTGATTCGAAGAGGAGGATAAAATCCTATGCCTAAGATTGCCGTGGAAGTAGACATTCAACAAATTGAGCGCATGATCAATCAATTGAAATCCCGTGACCGCATTACCCTGATCCGTCGTCTTGAACATAAGACCTGGGGAGAACGCTTCCGTTCTCTGACCCGCAAAGTTGATAAAAGCCGAAAGAAACACCCTCTCAGCCGAAAAGAGCTTCTGAATCTGGTCAAGCAAGCCCGGCAGGAACGGTATGCGTCGGGTCGTTCTTGATGTGAATGTGCTGGTGAGCGGACTCGCCTTTCCGGGCGTTTGCCGTTCGATTCTGGAATCCCTGGAAGAAGACAAGTTCATTGCGGCTTTATCTCCGGCCTTACTGGAAGACTTTCTTCGCTCACTGGAAAAACCTAAACTCAAGAAATGGATCACGCCTGAAATGCTTGAAGAAATGATTTCATTGATCCATATGAAAGCTTTGATAGTCAAACCTAAAACAAAGGTAAAGGCCTGCCGTGACCCGGACGATGATGCCGTGCTGGAATGCGCTCTTTCAGCTAAAGCAACGATCATTGTCACAGGAGACCACGATCTGCTATCGATGAAAACCTTTAAAGAGATTTCTATTCTTTCACCTCGAGATTTTTCTAAGCGGCTTGGAATTCGATAATTCTTCGCCTGACTACGCTGGAAAACCCTCGATAGTCCAAAATCGCTGCCATTCCTGATAATTTTTCCTATCTTTGAACTCCAGCCTTCTGTCTTCTGACCACTGACTTCTAATCGCTGTTCTACCGCCCGCACTTCCGAGCGCGGAAAACGTGAAGGCAGTACCCTTTTCCCGCCAATTCGGCCATCGATGGCCGAATTCGTAATCTGGCTCCTACTTTGCAATTCGGAACGGGAGATTTGCGAAAAGAATCCGGCGGGGCGAGATAAAAGTTCTTGCAGTTTGGGTTCGGAGATTTGGGGATAGAATTTTCGAAAATACTCGCCGGACTTTTCAGTCGCGTGGGAAAATATTTTTTGCTGATCCTCGTCGGAATTGAGGCTCGGGTACCGATCTCTTGCTGTAAGAATCTGCGCCCACACCAGATTGTTATTCTTGGGCGAAGCGCTTGAGGCTTCTTTGGCGAACATTTTGCCGGACATCAGTTTGTGATATTGGTCTTGATTGGCTTTGGTTTTTGCTAAGGCAGGCGTGACGACGGCGTAAGGAATTTTCTTTTCTTTGAGAAGCTCGCTCACCCCTGAAGTGTGAAAACCGCCGGTAACAAGAACGATGAGTGGTTTTTCTTGAGACGAGTTCTCCGTTTTAGCTGCCTCTCGCAAGGCATTTTCAAGAAGGGCTTTGTCTCTGCGAATGGCTAAGCGGTAAAAACGCAGAGCAGTTTCGTAATCGGCGTCATTGCGAGACAACATTTCAGACGAGGTCGAAGCAATCTCAGCAATGGTTGCCAAACGCTGATGTAAATTCGACGGATTGATTTCCAAAACCCTGTTGACGACTTGGTAATATTCCTCGCGAGTCAGTTCCAAATGGAATAACTTCTCAAGCAACTTGAAATCATCAAGGATCTCAAGAAGTTTTGTTTCTTCCGGCTTTTTAACCAGTATTTGCCGCAGTCTTGTTTCGAGAAGTGTGATTTCATCAAAAAGTTTTTTGGATTCAATTTCAGAATGCAGAACCCGGCGCTGGTGAGCAGTGATTTTTGATTCGAATTCCATCAAGAAAAGAATGCGGGTTAGATTGGGAAAACGGATCTGTTCGAATTTATCTCTTAGATCAACTCCCAAATGATCTCGGCTTGAATCCGCGAGAAAGCGAATGTAAGCCGCAAGATCGGGCGAGGCCTTTCCCGATTGAAACTTTCCATCTTTACGTCTCTGGACTTCTTGGACAAATTTCCTCAAATCAGGATTGAAAATCTTCGTTTGGGCCGATTCCAATGAGGTTTGGAAAGATTTCAAATCCTGCTGATTTTTTTCTTCATCCTGGAAAAAATCGCGATAGGCTTTAAGGTTTTCGCGATAAAGACGCGGCGTCTCGACGCCTATGAATTGGACGCTATTGTCATTGTGAGGAGGGCCAAAGGCCCGACGAAGCAATCTAGGATTTGAGATTGCTTCGGACTTACGTCCTCGCAATGACGGGTGCAATGACGGCTTACTCTCATACCTCTCCCATGCGAATAACGCCGGCCCTGTAAGCATGCTCTCACTTACCAAATCTTGAACGAGTGCGTTTGTGACACGCGGGTATTGCGGAAAGAAATCTAAATACTCAGGATGAAGCGTTCCGGCGGCTCCTTCGACCGCTACGAGAAGTTTCTTTTTTGAATGTAAAAATTTAAGAATGTCCAGGATTTTTTCTTGAGCTTCGGGTGCTGCGTGGAGATCTTGAATATGTATGACAAAGGGTGCGGAATGTGAAGCGTCCGGCAGTTCGTATTCATCGACGGTTCCGAGTTCTTTTGGAATGAGATCGAAAGTTTTGCCGGCCTGGGGAACCGCAACCTCGGGAAGCGGCCAAGCAAGGCTATTCCAGCAAAAAATGATTGCGGTGAAAGCTGCGACAGTGCGTAGATAAAAATTTTTCGCGCGTAGGGTCATAGTTTAATCTTTCCTAAAGGTCTGAATTACAGAGTAAAAAAATTCCCTGGAGTTGTTGCTAATGGTTCGACACGATTGAAATTGGCACCGCCAATTTCAATCTCGCTCACCATAGCACCGAGCATACCCCAAAAAAATCAATAGAGTCGAGGTGCTAACCCCTTAGGAACATTCACTTAAGAGTTTCTTTCACTGTAACAAAAGATACCCTCTGGAACGTAACTTGTCAAATGACCCCCAAGTAGCATAAAATGAGGCCCAATAGGGAGTTAGAACAACATGGGAATTTTACGTAAAGCAATCTTCTTGGTTTTTACCGTAGCCTACCTTGTGATAGCACCTTTGACCGTGCTCTATGCCTTGGGCTATATTTTCAGCCCCAGCCATTCCAAGCTTCTCCTCACCGGCCTGATCAGCCTTAATTCACACCCCTCCCAAGCCCAGGTTGAGCTCAATCACCGGGTCTTGAAAGACACCACCCCTGTCGTCATTCGTAATCTTAAATCCGGTTTTTATAACCTTCACTTGAGCCTGCCGGGAATGCATCCTTGGCAAAAACAAGTGGAGGTCAAAGCCGATAAGGTCCTTTCTTTTGAAAATATTTTGCTCTTCCCCACTCAGTTTGATTCGGAGAAGCTCACGGATTTTCCCATCACAAAAATCTGGCACGCTGCACAGACAAGAAAACTTGTAGTCCTTCAAGGCGATCACGTCTCCGGGCTCTATCTTTTTGAACCTGAGCGAAATCAACTCGAGCCTATTTTCCCCAATTTTTCAGGCGAATATGATTTCCCAGTGGGAGAAGTCCTGATGCATCCCTTAGGCGAAAAGGCCGTGGCCTTCATGAAACAAAAAGAAGGCATTCGTCCTTTTCTTGTGAAATTCCTGAGTCCCATGGAACTGACTCCGCTTGCTGGAAGTCTCCAGGAACCCTTCGATAAGTTTCGTTGGGGCCCCTCTCAAAAAAATGCACTCTTTTATCTTCAAGGCGATACCCTCAAAAAAATGGATTTTGAAGAACGGTTTCCTCTCTTTGATGTGCAGGGCGGGATTCGGGGCTATACCACGGACAGACGCAAACTTTTTGTGATGGATGCCCGAAGACGTTTATTCGAATTAACTGAAAAAGGGGAAATCCGGAAAACGTTATTGGGCACGGCCGCCAAGGCGCACCTTATTTTCGGTCCTGACGAGGGGGAACGCTATTCCTTCTATTTTCTCTCCCGGCCTTTTATCTTCACTCCGCTTCATGAGGCGTTTGCTCTTTTCTTGTCGGATCAAGGCAAGCTTTTTTCCAACCGGCTTCCCTATTACCTGGACAAGAGAGTGGAGGAAGTGGTCACGGCCGTTTTCAACAGGCGGGCTGTCTACCGGAAAGATTCTGAACTTTGGCTGGTCGATTTTGAGCGTGAACCGGAAAAAGAATTTTTCCAAACCGGCGTTTCCCCCCGAAAAATTTATCAGGGAGAGCAAAAAATTTCTAATCTCACTTGGTTTTACAATGACAATTATCTTTTATTTGTAGAAGGCGGCTGGGTAAAGGTGTTGGATTTTGAAGGCAATGGCCAAGCGGTTCCTCTCTTCCAAATTTCAAAAAGAGTCCCTCAAATTGCTTTGGATGAAAGACGGGGGTTTGTTTATTTTGCGGATCCCCTTACCCGCCGATTGTCACGGATCCAGCTTTTCGAGCCGGCAAATATTCTTCCCCGGTTGGTAGATGATTGGGTTTCCGCCTCCGCGGCCTCCAAGGATTCTCCATGAAATTTGAATATTCCCGCCACAATCTGGGTAAAAACGAAGGGCGGTTGGAGCGTGGCCTGGAAATCCTCCCCGCCGTGCTTAGCTGGAGTCTTCTTATTTCCTTTACACTCGTATGTATCTTGGCCCCGGTCGCCGGGGTTGTGACGGTTATTCTTTTCGATCTCTACTGGCTTTTCCGGCTGGTTTATTTCACCATTTTTTTGGTGCTCTCTTATGTGCTTCTTGAAATTGAACGAACCGCTCAATGGTTTGACCGGCTGCAAGATTTTCTCCATTTAGAGAGCGCCATAACGAGGACACAAAAAAGGATTCGCGATCCCAAGCTTGGTTGGAAAATTCATTTTTCAGAAAAAAGGCATCTCGCAACTTTGAAACGCCTCCAACATGATAAAATCCATTTTCCCAATCCAAAAGATATCTATCATCTCGTGATTATTCCCTATCTCTGGGAAGGTCTGAGTGTCTTAGAACCCACGCTTGAGGCTTTAAGACAAACGAATTATCCCAAAAACCACATCGTGGTGGTCCTTGCGATTGAGGAACGCGGAGGAAAAGAGGCGGTCCGTATTGCGGAGGTCTTAAAAGAAGAATACGCGAAAGATTTCCTCCACTTTGAAAACTGTATTCATCCCGATGGGCTCCCAGGAGAGGCGGCGGTCAAAGGCGCCAACGCCACGTATGCCGCGCGTTGGGCCAAGAAATTTTTCGAGGCGCGCGGGACTCCGCTCGATCACATTGTGGTTTCCTGTTTTGACTCGGATACGGTCGTAAGTACCGAATATTTTTCTTGCCTCACCTATAATTATTTGATTCATCCCAAACGGACCCGGACCAGTTTTCAGCCCATCCCCGTTTATCATAACAATCTCTGGGAGGCCCCCTCTTTTGCCCAAGTGTTAGAAACAGGGTCTTCTTATTTTCAGCTGATCGAAGTCACTGACCCGGACCACTTGGTTACCTTTTCAAGCCATAGCATGAGCTTTCAGGCGCTTGTCGAAGTAGGTTACTGGCCGGTGGATCTGGTTTCCGATGATTCTGCCATTTTCTGGAAGGCCTTTCTTATTTTTAACGGCGATTACCGGGTGGAGCCTCTTTATGTTACGTTGTCGATGGATGTGGCAATCGGTGAGAACTTGTGGAAAACCTGCCAATCCATTTACCGGCAAAAAAGACGCTGGGCATGGGGGGTCGAAAATTTTCCTATTCTCGTGAGGGGCATGCTGAAGCATCAGGAGATCCCGTTTTGGCTTAAATTTAAACGAGCGCTGCGTCTTCTTGAGATGAATGTCTCGTGGGCCACCTGGACCCCCATCATGATGATCTTAAGCTGGGCGCCTGCCCTTGTTCCCAATTACGAATTCAATTTGACCGTCGCCCACTTTAATGCGCCTCGGGTGGCAGGTGTCATCTGCAACATGGCTATCGCAAGCCTTGTGATTTCGATTATCCTGAGTTTTTATCTCCTGCCCAAACGCCCCAAGAAAGTCCCCTTCTATGAAAAGATTTTCTTGGCTCTTCAATGGCTTCTTGTCCCGGCCATTGCCACCATCTTCGGTGCTGTCCCTGCGCTCGATGCACAGACACGCCTGGCCCTCGGCCAATACATGGAATTTTTTGTCGCGCCTAAAGGCGGAAAGAATAAAAAGAGAAGGGCCGCCCGGGTTTACTAACCAAACTGTCATTCTGAGGCCGAGGGCTATGGCCGCCCGCCAGAGGCGGGCCCGCCTTTGGCGGAAAGAATCTCAAGGCAGATCCTCACGGCTTCGCGGCTTTGCCGCACTCGAAGACGTGTCGCTTCATTCAGGATGACGGAGTTCTTTTAATTTAAATAAATCAGCGAACCTTCACAAGCTGAATTGCCAACGCGAGAGCCGCTTGTATGGATTTGGGATTGGCATTTCCCTGGTAGGCAATATCAAAGGCGGTTCCGTGGTCAGGCGATGTGCGCACATAGGGAAGCCCCAGCGTTAAATTCACACCTGTTTCAAAGGCCGCCAATTTAAAGGGCGCCAGCGCCTGGTCGTGATACATCGAGATAACCGCATCATAAATTCCCTTGGAGGCATCGTAAAAAATCCGGTCGCCTGAAACCGGACCCTTTGCCAAGATATTTTCCTCTTGGGCCTTTTTGATGGCCGGAAAAATCACTCTTTCCTCTTCGTCCCCCGTCTCATGACCGTGCGGATTTAAAGCCGAAACACCGATTCGGGGCTTGGCGATTTTAAGGCGGGTTTTTAAGAACTGATGTGTGAGACGGATTTTTTCTAAAATGGCATCTTCAGTGACGAGCCGGGAAACTTTTTTTAAAGGGACATGAATGGTCACGAGTGTCACCCGCAAAGGTCCCGAACTCTCGTCCTTAGCTTTGAGAAACATCATGGCGAATTCTTTGGTGCGGGCGATTCTGGCCAGATATTCCGTATGCCCCACAAATTTGGGCTCGAGAAGTCGAATGGCTTCTTTATTCACAGGTGCTGTGACAAGTCCATTGACAAGACCCGTGGCTGCCTGGTACGCCCCGGCCTTCAAGGCCGCCAAGGCCATGGCTGCGTTAGTCGCAGACACTTTGCCGATATCAAAAAGATTATTTTCATCGGGCTGGGGCAGGGAGTGTTTTTTTAAAAGCCATCCCGCTTCTTCCGTCACATCCAAAAAATTAAGCGAATCGTCTCTTAAAAATTGGGGATCCAAGGTCGGGATGGGATTTAAAGGGAGTTTGATGCCAAATTCTTCTTGGACAAATTCAAAAACCACGGCGGTGCCGATCAGAAGAAGAAAAACGCCGGAAAAATTTTCAGGATGCTGGAGGGACTTTGCGATGATTTCGGGACCGACCCCGCCGGGATCGCCCTGTGTGATCGCAATGATGGGTTTTTGCAACACGGCCAGGCGTCACCGGACCGAGATGTAGGCTTGGGTCTTTAATTCTTCCATCCACTCCTTGAAACGCTTTTCAGCCTTTTCGCGGAATAGGACCGAACGAATTTTCTCCCGTACTTCCTCCAACGAACTCACCTTCCCGGGATCTTTTTCCTCCACCCTAAAAAGATGGTAACCCGCCGCGGTTTCCAGCACTGGGGAAATCGCTCCTTGGTTTAATTCGTGAAGGGCTTTTTCGATGGAGGGAAGAAATTCGCCTTTACGGACCCAGCCGACTTGGCCGCCCTCGGCTGCATGGGCATCTTCAGAGAATTGACGGGCCAAATCCTCAAAGTCTTCGCCACTCCGGATCCGGAATTCAACGGATTCGATTTTTTTCTTCGCCGCTTCATCCACAAGTCCTTTTTCCTCGGCCTCTTTACTTTTACGAATGGTGATGGAAAGCAGCTTCATTCTTAATTCTTGTTCGAATTCACCGATATGCGACTTGTAATATTCTTCAATCTCGCGGGGTGAGACGATAACGCGGGACTTTACTTCGATGTCTTGAAGTTTACGAATGAGGATTTGCCGGCGTATATTTTCCCGAAGCCCTGACATGCTGTAACCCTGACTCGTCATTTCTTTTTCCAAGGCCTCCTCAGAAGGGTAGCGCTTTTTGAGCCTATCCACTTCTTCTTCAATCTCACTGTCCTCCGCTTTGAGTTCCATGGCCTTGGCTTTTTGAAAAACAAGACGGTCTTCGATCATTTGATTTAGAAGTTTAAGCCGGGTCTCATTCAAGCGGTTCATTAATTCTTCGCCTTCAAATTGCTGTTTCAGGCCTTCATAAATGGGACGCAGATACATCTCTAGCTCGCTTTGGGTAATGGCTTCGTCGTTGATAACAGCGGCCACCCGATCGACAAGCTGCTTCTGGGCCCAGGCAGGAAGGGTGCCTAAAATAAGAAAACCTAGGGTAAGGACAAGACGACGCAACATGGGAGCATTATAACCAGTAGATGCTTGTGATTTCAATGTTCACGGCTTCTTTTTGGGAGAGTTCTTGAGTTCATCCACGGCCTTGCGGAGCATGCGGCAATACAGGTCAAAACCCACCGCATAGATAAATCCGCTTTGTTCATGGCCCAGAACATTACCTGCCCCGCGAATTTCGAGGTCTTTCATGGCGATTTTGAATCCTGCTCCAAGTTCCGTGAACCGCTCAATTGCCTCTAATCTTTTTTGGGCATCCAAGGTCATGACCCAATGGCGAGGAATAATAAAATACGCGTAAGCCTGCCGCTTACCCACAAACCGCCCTACCCGTCCGCGCAGCTGATAAAGATCCGCAAGACCAAACCGGTCAGCGCGGTTCACAATGATCGTATTGGCATTAGGGATATCAAGACCTGATTCAATAATGTTGGTGGTGACGAGACAATCAATTTTTTTCTCGAGAAAATTTTTCATGACCTTTTCCAGTTCGTGGGCAAACATCTGGCCGTGCGCGCCGGCAAACCGCACACTCGGCAGAATGGTTTTTAAATGCTCGCAAACTCTGGGGAGAGAAGCCACGCGGTTGTGGACAAAATACACTTGGCCGCCCCGCGCCAGCTCCCGGCGGATGGCCTCTGCAATTTTGTGATCATCATATTCCATCACATAAGTTTCAATGGGAAGTCGTGTGCGAGGCGGGGTATTAATGACCGACATGTCCCTCGCCCCCATCAGCGAAAGATAAAGCGTGCGTGGAATGGGCGTTGCCGTTAAGGTCAGCACATCCACCAATTCTCTTAACTTTTTTAATTTTTCCTTGTGGGCCACGCCGAAACGCTGTTCTTCATCAATGATGACAAGACCTAGGTCCTTAAACTGGACATCGGAGGAAAAAAGCCGGTGCGTGCCGATGATCACGTCCACTTTTCCTTCCCAGAGTTGCTTTAATATCTCGGTTTGGTTTTTTCGGGAACGAAAACGGGAGAGGACTTCGATTTTGATGGGAAAAGTCCGGGTGCGTTCTTTAAAAACAAGGGCGTGCTGCTCGGCAAGCACCGTGGTGGGGACTAAAAAGGCCACTTGTTTTCCGGCCATCACGGCCTTGAAGGCGGCGCGCATGGCAACTTCTGTTTTTCCGAAGCCCACATCGCCGCAAAGAAGACGATCCATCGGCTTGGCACCTTCCATATCTTTTTTGATGTCTTCCGTGGCCTTGATTTGATCTTCCGTTTCTTCAAAAGGAAACTCTTCTTCGAATTTACTCTGCCATTCACTGTCTTTAGGAAAGGTTTGGCCGTGGGAGAGTTCGCGCTTCGCTTGAAGAGAAAGGAGGTCTCGCGCAACGCTTTCTACGGCAAGCCGTGTCTTGGCCTTGGCTTTTTCCCATTCTTTCGAGTGAAGCCGGGTAAGCCGGGGTTTTTTTCCTTCAACCCCGATGTAGCGCTCCAAGGGTTCTTTGGAATCCAAATAAAGGATTTCACGATCTGCAAACTCCAAGGCAACGCAGCGGACCGCCTTTTTCTTCAGCGTCATCTTCTTCGTTCCGAGGTAGCGCGCGATGCCGTACTGGAGATGGACCACATAATCGCCCGGCTCGAGATCGGCCGTCTCCGTAAGGGCTTCGAAGGCCTGAAAACGCTGCCGCATCCGGGTGGCTGAAGATTCAAAAGGCTCCGAGAGCGGGACGAGAAGGACCTCGTCAAAGCGGGTGAGGCTCTTGCCTTCGGCGGGAGAAAAATCGTGGATCGAAACGATGGTATCGAGATCGAAATTAAGACGAATGGGAGCGCGGTAACTTACAGGATAGATATCGAGAGTGGCGCCGCGGTCGGCATATTCACCGGGTCCGGACACAAAATCTCTCCTCTTGTAACGAAGTTTCTGGAGGAGGGTCTCCAAATGGCTTCGTTCAACAGTCTGGCCAACATGAAGCCTTTCAAGCCCGCCCACGGTAAATCTCTAGAAGATTATAACAGGTGAAGGATGAGGGACCGGGGAAAGGGGCTATTCAGCCCTTTTTTTCAAGCCATTGACGGATTCGGGAAGACGCTTCCAAGATATCCTTTTCGGAGCAGGCAAAAGATAAACGGATGTGGCGGTCACTGCCGAAAACTTTTCCGGGAACGACAGCCACCCGCTCCTCTTCTAAAAGGCGTTCCGAAAAAACCATGGAATCCATGCCCGTGGCTTCGATATTTACGAAAAGATAAAAAGCGCCTTGTGGAGAAAAGGGTTTGAGCTTGGGAATCTTTTTTAATTCCGAAACAAAAAGGTCCCGCCTTTTTTCAAAAACCTGACACATTTTTTTTGCCTCTGCATCCCCTTTGTCTAAAGCGACGACCGCCCCTGACTGGGCGAAAGAAGTAGCATTGGAAGTGGAGTGACTTTGAAGTGTTCCCGCAGCCTCGGCAACTTCTTTAGCGCAGGCGGCATACCCCATTCTCCACCCGGTCATTGCATAGGCCTTGCTGTGACCATTCACAAGCAATGTCCGCTTCGCCATCTCGGGATGAAGCGAGGCAATGGAAACATGGGCCTCGTTATTAAAAATTAATTTTTCATAAATCTCGTCGCTTAAAATCCAAACCTGGGGATGTTTCAAAAGGACGAGGATCAGGGCTTCCAATTCATTTTTCCGGTAAACCGCGCCCGTGGGGTTCGACGGTGAATTAAGGACTAAGATTTTTGTCTTAGGAGTGATGGCCTTTTCCAGCTGCTGGGCGGTGATTTTGAAGTCGTTTTTTTCATCCGCCTCAATAAAAACGCTGCGCCCGCCCGCCAAAGTCACCATCTCTGGGTAACTAAGCCAATAAGGCGATGGGATGAGAACTTCGTCACCCTCACCGACGAGGACTTGGAAGAGATTATAAATGGAGTGTTTAGCCCCGGTTGAGACCACGATTTGGTCCGGACCGTACGTAAGACCCTGATCGCGTTTCAGTTTGGAGGCAATGGCTTTTCGAAGTTCAAGCGTGCCTTCCACAGGCGTATATTTTGTGACGCCTTTTTTGAGTGCTTCAATCGCGGCCTCTTTAATAAATTCAGGGGTATCAAAATCAGGTTCACCGGCACTTAAAGAGATGACATTGATGCCTTGCGCCTTGAGGGCCTTGGCTTTAGCCGTGATGGAAAGGGTAAGAGACGGCGTGACCTTGCTAATTCGTTTGGACAGCATGGGTTCTGCGAGAAGAGGGATCAACAAGGCCCTCGGTTATTTAGGTTCGTCTCCGGTCAGAAATTTCCGGAGTTTGGAGAGAAAGCCTCCCCTTTTTTGTGTTTCTTCCTTGTCAACAGGCTTCGTCTCTTTTTTCTCAGGCTTTTTCGCTTCCTTGATTTCTTCTTTTTCTTTCGTTTTTTCAGGACGCGGCTTAGCCTGTTCTTTCTCGACAATTTCTTTGCCGGGCTTTGACTTTTTCTCTTTCTTGGGCTTTCCTTCTTTGGTGGCGATCTCGATGGGAACAGAAAACTCCACCAAAGCGGTCTGGCCGCCGTCACCCCGGCGAAGACCCAATTTTAAAACGCGCGTGTAACCGCCGTTTCGCCCTTGAAGACGCGGGGCGATTTCATCGATAAAAATCTTGGCGACGACGGGAGATCCGAGTTTGCGGATCAAGAGTCTTCGGGCCGATAACGTGTTTTCTTTGGCAATCGTGACCATCTTATCAGCTAAACGCGACGTCTCCTTGGCGCGGGACAAAGTGGTTTCGATCCGGCGGTACATGGCCAGACCCCTGACCAAATTTCTTAACATTGCCTTGCGGTGAGGAGTGGTGACTCCTAATCGTCTACGTCTTTTTTGATGCCACATGAAATTTTCCTAGGCTGTTACGGCTTTTTTCTTTTTCTTCCGTTCTTCGATACTCATTCCGAGCGAAAGATTCATCGTCGTGAGAATGGCGGTAATTTCCGCTAAAGATTTTTTCCCGAAATTTTTATACTTGAGCATTTGAGGTTCAGCCTTTTGAATAAGATCCCCGATCGTCTTAATGTTTGCGGCCTCAAGACAATTGGCACTGCGCACAGACAACTCAAGCTCGCTGATGGGCTTGCGGATCATATCCAGAAATTCCTTGTCCTCTTCCTCCTCTTCCTCCTCTTCGTGCGGCAGGTTGCCGTAATTGACAAAAATGTCAAGGTGCCGCTGCATGATATTGGAGGCATAGAGAAGCGCTTCTTCAGGACTAACCGCCAGGTTCGTCCAGATTTCCAGAATCAACCGGTCGTAGTCCGTGATCTGTCCGACGCGGGTTTCTTCTACTGAAAAATTGACTTTCAAAACCGGTGAAAAAGCAGAATCCACGGGGATCGCACCGATAGGAGAGCCCTCTTTTTTATTCCGGTCGGCAAGGACATATCCCCGGCCCCGCTCGACATCCATTTCCATGTAGAAACGGACTTCTTTGGTAAGGGTCGCAATGTGAAGGCCGGGGTTGATGATCTCGATGGTCTCATCCGCCACGATATCGCGTGCGGTGATTTCCCCCGTCTTTTTCACATCGATTGTAATCTTCTTGGGTTCCTTCCCGTAATAACGAAGGATCAATTTCTTTACATTCAGAACAAGCTGGGCGCCGTCTTCCAACACGCCTTCCATGCTGGAAAATTCGTGAAGCATTCCTTCAATCTTGATGGAGGTAACCGCGGCCCCTTCAATGGAAGAAATTAAAATCCGCCTCAAGGCGTTTCCCAGTGTTGTTCCATAACCCCGTTCAAAAGGTTCTGCAATAAATTTTCCGTAAGTGGGCGTGAGACTCGATTTCTCTGTCTCAAGCCGCTTCGGCATTTCAAATGTTTTCCAACGAATCCCCATTGAATTTCCTCCTTAGAATCCTAACAATGTTAGGTGCTTTATCTTTACTTTGAATACAATTCCACAATAAGCGACTCTTCAACCGGCAGTGCTGCGTCCGCCTTGGTTGGGAGCCTTAAGACTTCAGCCGTCAAATCTTGAGCATCCGGTTTCAGCCATTCGACCCTAGGACGATCTTGAAGCATCCCGAGAATCCCCCGGATTCGCTTATTCATTTTTTCTGTACTGCGAACCTGGATCTTATCTCCGGCACGGACGATGAAGGATGCGATGTTGACGGCCCGGCCGTTTACAAAAATATTATTATGATTCACCGTTTGACGGGCCTCGCGGCGCGAACTTGCCCAATGAAGCCTGTAGACTACATTATCCAGCCTTCTTTCCAGAAGCTCGATCAGCTTCTCGCCCGTGGCGCCCGGCGCGCGCGTGGCCCTGGCGAAGAAAACGCGGAATTGTTTTTCGAGCATTCCATAAATACGTTTGGTCTTTTGTTTTTCACGAAGCTGCAGACCGTAATCCGAGAGTTTGGGACGGCGCCTGCCGTGTTGTCCGGGAGGCTGGTTTCTTCTTTCAATCGCGCATTTGTCTCCGGTGCAGCGAATGCCTTTAAGGAATAATTTCATCCCTTCGCGGCGGCAGAGACGGCAAACGGTTTGAACGATCCTAGCCATTAGACTCTCCTCCGCTTTGGAGGACGGCAGCCATTGTGAGGCAAAGGTGTCACATCTTTGATGGCCGTTACCCGGAGCCCCGCGGCTTGCAGAGCCCGGATCGCAGATTCGCGTCCCGAACCCGGACCGTTCACAAAAACTTCAACTTCCTTTAGACCGTTTTCCATCGCTTTTTTGGCGGCCATCTCAGAAGCCCGTTGGGCTGCAAAAGGCGTCGACTTTTTAGATCCTTTAAAACCCGCGGCACCGGCGCTTGACCAGCAAATGGCATTGCCTTGGGGATCCGTCACTGTAATCACGGTGTTGTTAAAACTGGCTGTGATGTGAACCACGCCTTTGGTTATATTTCTAACTTTCTTTTTCTTGGTCGCCATAACTTTCTAAAATGATTCTCCTTTTCGTTAACGAAACCTTATTTAGGTGCGGGTGGCTTTTTAAGCAGTCCGCCCACTGTCTTTCTTGGACCTTTTCGGGTCCGCGCATTGGTATGAGTCCTTTGCCCGCGAGCGGGTAAACCCCGGATGTGGCGCTGGCCCCGGTAAGAGCGAATATCAATCAACCGTCGGATGTTTTGCTGGGTCTCCCGGCGCACATCGCCTTCGACCTTAATCCCCGCGCGCTGGATCACATTGGTGATTTCATAAATTTCTTTTTCCGTCAGTTCTTTCGCACGCTTATTGGGATTGATCTTGGCCAAGGCGAGTACTTTCTTCGCAAGTGAATTGCCGATGCCATAAACATAAGTTAAAGCAATTTCGGTCCGCTTTTCCGCTGGAACGTCAACTCCAAGAATACGTGGCATAGTTTTTCTTTATCCTTCCTTATCCTTGCCGCTGTTTGTGTTTGGGGTTTTCGCAAATAATATAAACGGTCCCCCGGCGGCGTACGACCCTGCACTTCTCACATATTTTTTTGACTGAGCTTCTAACTTTCATTTCATTTCACCCTAAAGGTAATCCGGCCTCGTGTTAAGTCGTAAGGAGAAAGTTCTATCTTCACCCTATCGCCTTGAAGTATTCGAATGTAATGCATGCGCATCTTGCCCGAGATATGCGCTAAAACCAGATGCCCGTTGTCGAGCTTCACACGAAACATAGCATTGGGCAGCGGCTCAAGGACTGTTCCTTCAACTTCAATAGCTTCTTCTTTGGGCATTTAATTCCAGCTCTCATCCGGGCCTGTCAGGTTGACCAAACCTTTTTCAGTGAAAGCTACGGTATCTTCATAATGACTTGCCCATTTGCCGTCTTTGGTCACGACCGTCCAGCCGTCTTGGAGCGTTTCCACCGCATGATGACCGGCGGTCACCATCGGTTCGATCGCAATCACAAGCCCTGTCTCAATTTTAATTCCGTGACCGGCTTTTCCATAATTGGGCACCGACGGCTCTTCGTGAATCGCTTGACCAATGCCGTGCCCCACATAATCGCGGACGACGCCGAAGCCATTTTTTTCAACGACCGCTTGGACGGCCTGTGAAAGATCGCCCATGCGTTTGCCGGGGGCTTGTACCGCATCAAAACCTGCTAGAAAGGCTTCACGGGCAACTTGTACAAGCCGGTTCGCCTCGCTCGTTCCTTTTCCAAGAACCAGACTGCGGGCTGCATCAGCATAATAACCTTGATAAAAAACGCCTAAATCTAAACTGACCAAATCGCCCTCTCTGAGCAACCGGCTTTTTGACGGGATGCCGTGCACCACTTCTTCATTAATAGAAACGCAAAGGGTGCGAGGAAACCCGCGGTAACCTTTAAAGGCCGATTTACCGCCCGCCTCTTGAATAGCCTTCTCCGCAATTTCATCCAGTTCCAGCGTACTCATGCCGGGGTGAACTTCGGGATGCAATTTTTCAAACACTTTTCTCAAGATCATTGCCGCCTTTTCCATGATTTCAATTTCTCGTTTCGATTTCAGACGAATCATCAACCGCGATCTTTTTTAGCCAGGACTTTCGAAAGTTCCTCTTGCAGCTGGGAGACACCCAGATCTCCCGAGATCTCTTTTAAGAGCCCGCTTTTCCTGTAATAATTAAGAAGCGGCGCCGTATCTTTTTCATAAACTTCGAGCCGGTGCTGCACTGTTTCAGGACGGTCATCCGAACGCTGGATGAGACCCGCTCCGCAAACATCGCATTTGCCTTCCACCTTGGGACGAATATTGCGAATGTGATAATTCGCACCGCACTTCGGGCAGGACCTTCTGCCTGCTAACCTATCCACGATCACTTCCGGAGAGGTCTTGAAGTAAAGCGCAACGTCCAACTTCTCATTCCGGCTTTTCAAAATATCATCCAAGGTTTCCGCTTGGCCGAGCGTTCTTGGATAGCCATCTAAAATAAATCCGTGTCCGGCTTCTGGTTTTGCCAGCTGGTCTTTCATCAATTCATTGACCAGCGTGTCTGGGGCCAGTTCCCCCCGGTCCAAAATGGCCTTCGCCTTTTTTCCTAAATCCGTTTGCTCACGGATGTGCCGGCGCAAAATATCTCCGGTTGCGAGCTGAGGGATCTTCCATTTTTCACTCATGATTCGAGCGTGCGTCCCTTTACCCGCGCCGGGCGGGCCGAACAGAACGAAGCGCATCAGCCGGTTCTAATTATCTCCGCGAACGGAGACGACCTTTTCGAATAAAGCCTTCATAGTGACGCATTAAGAGCTGAGATTCAATCGTCTTCATGGTGTCTAAAACGACACCTACAATGATAAGCATTCCGGTACCGCCGAAAAAGCTTGCCACTAAAAAAGGTACATTCAAAACCCGGGGCGACGAAATCAGCTCAGGAAAGAGCGCAATGACTGCTAGAAAAATCGCACCGCTTGCCGCAATCCGGGTCATGACATAATCCAAATACTCCGCTGTATTTTTTCCGGGCCTGATTCCTGGAATGAATCCCCCGAATTTTTGAAGATTATCGGCAACTTCAATCGGATTAAACGTAATGGCGGTATAAAAGAACGTGAAAAATATAATCAAAAGGGCATAAATTGTCGTATAAACCCAGGATCCTGGATCAAGGAGACCGGCCGCTGATTTTAAAATTCCGGAGTGCGGGAAAAAGCCTGCGATCGTGGCCGGAAAAAGCACCACGGACTGGGCAAAGATAATCGGAATCACTCCGGCCTGGTTCACTTTCAAAGGAAGATAAGTGGATTGTCCGCCGTAAACCCGGTTTCCCCGAATTTGTTTCGCATATTGCACAGGAATTTTTCTCTCGCCTTGGATAATAAGAATCACGCTCACCACGGTAAAAATAAAAAGTCCGATCAAAAGCCCCAGCTTCCAATAACTCAGCTGCTGCCGGGCAAGGTCAAAAGGCGATACTAATACCCAGGTCTGCCAAAGCGCGGTGGGAATGGATTCAATAATACCGGCCGTGATGATGATGGACATACCATTGCCGATTCCATATTGATCCACCTGCTCGCCTAACCACATGATGAAAGCGGTGCCGGTGGTCAAGGTAAGTACGGTCATCAGCCGGAATCCCCAGCCTGGATTGGGTACAATCACGGTTCCCTGAAAGGCATTAGGATTTTCCAGCCACAAAGAAATAAAATAAGTTTGGATGATCGCAAGCAGCACCGTTCCATAACGGGTGTATTGAATGATTTTTTTTCTGCCTTCTTCGCCTTCCTTGGCCAATTTTTCTAAATAAGGAAAAACGACGGTCAAGAGTTGAAGAATAATAGAAGCGGAGACATAGGGCATAATACCCAACGCGAAGATCGTGGCTTTTTGAAGTGCGCCGCCAGAAAACATTCCCATAATGCCAAAGAGCGTTCCTCCGGGCGTTTGGGAGACCGACTGAAAAAACCGGGTAAGGGCATGGCCGTCAATTCCCGGGGTGGGGACATAAGTCCCGATACGGTAGACAACGATGATCGCTAGGGTAAAAAGGACTTTGCGGGTAAGCTCAGGGACTTTAAAAATATTCGCGTAGGCTCGTAACATTAAATCACCACCGCCTGGCCGCCGGCCGCTTCAATTTTTTGTTTGGCTTGGACGGAAAAACGCTGCGCCTTTACGTGAAGGGCCTTTTTTAAATCCCCGTTGCCAAGAATCTTCACATCTTTTTTCAAATTTTTGATAATGCCTCGTTCGACCAATTTTTCGGGCGTAATTTCGCTCTCGCCAAGCGTTGCGAGAAGATCAAGATTGATCACCGCAAATTCTTTTCTGGGAAATTGATTGAACCCGCGTTTGGGAATCCTTCGGTAAAGCGGATTTTGTCCGCCTTCAAACCCGCGGCGCCGGCTGTATCCGGTCCGGGATTGTTGTCCTTTGTTTCCGCGCGTAGAGGTCTTGCCGTGGCCGGAACCCGGTCCGCAACCGACTCGCTTTTTCTTTTTATCGTAAGGTTTTTTTGCTCTCATGCTACGGGCTCTTCTGGTACAAATCCTATCCTATGTTCCCGAAGCTGCTGGAGTCCGGAAAGCGTTGCCTTCAGGACGTTAATAGGGTTGTCACTGCCTAAACTTTTAGTCAGGATATCTTTGATTCCTACGGATTCGCAAAGTGCGCGCACAGGACCGCCTGCGATAATGCCCGTTCCGGGAGCCGCCGGCTTTAAAAGAACTTTGGCCGCCCCATAACGCCCGATGACTTCATGAGGAATGGTGGTGCCTTTCAAAGTAATTTTAATCCGGTTCTTCGATGCTTTGTTGACTCCCTTAAAAATGGCGTCGGCAACTTCGCTGGCCTTGCCCAATCCATAACCCACTTCTCCCTGGCCATTGCCCGTGACAACCAGAGCGCTAAAATGAAAACGTCTTCCGCCTTTGACGACCTTGGCACACCGGTTCACCTGAATTACTTTTTCATAAGCGGAACCGCTGGAATTCTGAGGGCCGCCATGAAAAGGTCTGGATCCTCTTGAAAAAGACTGCCGGGGACCGGGAGTTACGACTCCCGTCGTGGCCGCGGGTTTCTTCTCTTCTGCTGGCTTTGGTTCTTCCATCAAAAAGTAACTCCTGTTTGCCGTAACGCTTCCGCTAAAGCTTTAACTCGTCCGTGATATTTATCCCCGCCTCGATCAAAAACAATTTTCTTCACTCCCTTGGCCAAAAATTTAGGACCGGCGATTTCACCCAATTTTTTTGCCGCCTGCACGGTACTGCCTTTGGGAGTGGATTTTTTAAATTCCTTATCTAAGGTGGAAAATGAAAAAAGCGTTTTGCCCTGATAATCATCAATGGCCTGCGCATAAAGGTGTTTGCCGGTTCGAAAAATAAACAAGCGCGGCTTTTCTGCGGTGCCGAAGACCCGTTTTCTTAACCTTTTGTGTCTTTCTTTTCTTTGCAGATTGGTACTTATCTTCATGCCATTGTCTTTCCTTGTTTTCGCCGTATCTGTTCGCCGGCGTAGCGGATACCCTTGCCTTTATATGGCTCCGGCTCGTGGAATCCTCGGATCTCGGCTGCCACCTGACCTACTTTTTGCCGGTCCATACCGGAAACGGCAATTTGGGTGGGCTTGGCACATTTGATTTCAATCCCCTCAGGAATTTGATAATGAATAGGATGACTGTAACCCAAACTCAAAGTTAATTTTCTCCCCAATACCGCCGCCTTGTATCCCACGCCTTCGATTTCCAGTTCTTTTAAGTAACCTTGCGTCACACCTTGGACCATGTTTTGGATCAGGCTTCTCGTAAGACCATGCAACGCGCGGTCCGTTCGGATGTCCGTCGGCCGTTCCACGGTCAGGACATTTTCCTTCACCTCAATTCTCATCCGGTGATGGGGCTTGAGTTGAAGTTTGCCCTTGGGGCCTTCTACGCGGATCTCTCCCGCGGCAATGGCCACCTTCACACCTGAGGGAATCGTTATAGGTTTACGCCCGATTCGAGACATTCCTCACCATACCTTACAAATAAGTTCGCCGCCCACCCGGGCTTTTCTTGCTTCACGGTCTACCATTAATCCTTTTGAGGTAGAAACCACAGAAATTCCTAACCCGCCGATGACTCTTGGAATTTTGTCACTAGGAACATAAATCCGACGGCCGGGTCTTGAAATACGGCGCAGGCCTTGGATCACGGCTTGCCTGCTGCCTTTCACATATCTCAAATGGATCCTAACAAAATTTTTCTTTCCTTCGTTGAACGGTTTAAAATTTTCTATAAAGCCCTCGCTTTTCAAAATCTCGACGATCTTTAATGTGATTTTGGAAGCAGGTGCCGCAAATTTTTCCTGCCCTGCCCTCGAGGCATTGCGTATTCGGGTTAAAAAATCACCAATAAAATCTGTGCTCGACATAGTTTCCTTTTTACCAGCTTGATTTGGTTACGCCGGGAATCAATCCCTCGTTGGCCATTTCTCTAAAACAGATGCGGCAAATGGCGTAGCGACGGATGTATCCCCCTGAACGGCCGCAGGTCTTGCAACGGTGATAGGCCTGGACCGGGAATTTTGGTTTTCTCTGTTGTTTAATGATCAAACATTTTTTTGCCATATTGTCCTTATTTCTTGAATGG
>CAYJTB010000001.1:0-25592 GCA_964372875.1 uncultured bacterium | reverse complement strand
AAAGTCTTTTGGACTCTGCTTTTTTAGTGCTTGTCGTTACAAACGTAATATCCATACCCTGGACTTTTTTTACTTTGTCGAACTCGATTTCCGGAAAAATGATTTGCTCTTGCAAACCAATGCTTAAATTTCCTTGGCTGTCAAAGCCCGTATCAGGAAATCCCCGGAAATCGCGAATCCTAGGTATCGCCACATTCACCAGGCGGTCTAGAAATTCATACATCCGGGGACCGCGCAGCGTGACTTTGAGCCCGATCGGAGAGCCTTCCCGGAGTTTAAAGGCGGCGATCGATTTACGGGCCCGCGTGACCAAAGGCTTTTGTCCGGCAATCAAAGCAAGTTCTTCACGTGCGCTATCCAAAACCTTAATGTCTTGGGCCCCTTCTTTGACGCCCATATTGATGACGATTTTTTTCAACCGCGCAACCTGATAAGGATTTTTGAATCCAAATTCCTTCATCATTGAAGGAACAATTTCCTTCAAAAATTTTTGCCTTAAGCGAGGCACATAATTACTGGTTTTTGGTTGTACAGTTGTCATTTTTCTATAATGTCCCGGCATTTCTTACAAACGCGCTGCTTGGTCCCGTCTCCCAAAAAGGAATAACCTACCCGGGCGGGTTTTGAACAGCGCGGACACATGAGCATCACATTCGAAATAGAAAAGGCGCCTTCCATCTGGACAATCCCGCCCTTCGGATTATCCCGCGTGGGCCGGCGATGAACTTTTCTATAATTGACCGTCTCCACCATGATACGGCCTTCTTTGGGAAACACCTGAAGCACCCTGCCTTTTTTACCCCGGTCTTTTCCTGTAATCACTGAAACGGTATCGTTTTTTCGGATCTTCATACAACCTCAGGTGCCAATGAAATAATTTTAGTAAATTCTTTATCGCGCAATTCACGGGGTACAGGACCGAAGATACGAGTCCCCCGGGGATTCTTTTGGTTATCGATCAAAACCACGGCGTTGGAATCAAACCTCACCACGGTTCCGTCCCTGCGTTTAATGGGAGAGCGGGTTCTCACAACCACCGCTTTAACAACCTCGCCCTTTTTTACCGCGGAATCCGGAATCGCTTCCTTGATGGTCGCTGTAATAATATCGCCGACGGCGGCAGTCCGCTTCCCGCGCCGGCCGATCACACCGATCATAGAAGCCCGTTTGGCGCCGCTGTTGTCCGCAATTTCTAAGATCGTTCGCATTTGAATCATAAAATTTTCTTCCCAGTTTAACGCTTAGCCTTCTCAATGAGTTCCACCATGCGCCATCTTTTGCTTCCCGATAAAGGCCGCGCCTCGATAATCCGGATCCGGTCTCCCACATGCGATTCATTTTTTTCATCATGGACTGAATATTTTACCCGCCGCTTAATGACTTTATGAAAACTTGGATGCCGATAAAGACGGGTCACCACGACCACACGTGTCTTTGCGGCCTTGTCCGTCAATACGACCGCTTCCCTTGTTCTCGGCCGGGGGCGCTGGGTCGTTGTGCTTGTCATGATTTCACCCATTCCTTTTGTCTCATGAAGGTTTTAATCCGCGCAACTTCTCTCTTCGTTATTTGAATGGACGCGTGCTTTTCAAGCTTTCCAAATTTTGCCTGAAGACGAAGTGAAAAAAGTTCTTTCTTCTTGGCCTCGAGTTTTTCTTTGAGTTCATCAGTTGTTAAATTGCTAAGTTCTTTGGCCTTTAGCTGCGGCATCTTACATTCCCTCGCGTTTCACAAATCTTGTAGGAAAAGGGACCTTATACGCACAAAGCCGCATGGCGGAGCGCGCAAGCTCTTCTGGAATACCGCCCATTTCAAAGAGGATCTGCCCCGGGCGAATCACGGAGACATAATATTCTGGGTTTCCTTTTCCTTTTCCCATACGTGTTTCAGCCGGTTTTTTTGTGTAGGCCTTATCGGGAAAGACCCGAAGCCATACTTTTCCGCCGCGCTTTACGTGGCGCGTGAGGGCGACACGAGCTGCCTCGAGTTGAATGGCGGTAAGCCATCCGCATCCCAAGGACTTCAGACCGTATTCGCCGAAAGAAAGATGATTGCCGCGCGTTGCAACTCCGGTCATCCGGCCCCGGTGTTGTTTGCGGAATTTCACGCGTTTAGGCATTAAAGGCATGTTAGCTCGCTTAGGCTCCCAATTTAGTCACAGGTTCTTTGGCCGCGGCTTCCGTCGTCTCAATCTTTTCGGGTTCTTCGACGGGCTTTGCCTGCTTTTCTTTTTGCTCCGCTACTTCTTTTTTAATAAAGACGTCCCCTTTGTAGATCCATACCTTTGTTCCAATCGTGCCATACGTCGTAAAGGCGGTGGCAAATCCATAATCGATGTCTGCACGGAAGGTACCGAGAGGAATTTTTCCTTCGTGATAACCTTCAGCGCGGGCAATCTCAGCGCCACCCAATCTGCCCTTGCATTGAATCTTAATTCCCAAGGCACCCTTAGAGGTTGCGTTCTGCACGGTTTTTTTCATGGCCCGTCTAAATGAAACGCGTTTCTCAAGCTGGATCGACACATTTTCCGCCACCAGTTGGGCATCAAGCTGAGGGTCTTTTATTTCTTTGATATCAATAAAGAGTTCTTTGTCTTTCACGATCTCTGAAAGCTGCTCTTTGACCTGATCAATTTCTTGCCCGCGTCTTCCGATGATGACACCCGGCCTGGCGGTGTAGATCCGGACCCGGACGCGGCCGCTGGAACGCTCCACTTCAATATTGGAGATGCCGGCATATCCGAGTTTCTCTTTTAAAAATTTCCGGAGTTTTAAGTCCTCATGAAAGAAATCAATAAGTTGTTTGCCCTCGGCAAACCATCGGGCCTTCCAAGTTTTAATATAGCCCAGTCTTAATCCGAATGGATGCGATTTTTGTCCCATAAATTATGCCGCTACCGCTGCCTCTTTCTTCTCACGTGTTTTGGATGCCTCTTTTGCTTTTCCGGACTTTTCTTTCTTTTGTTCGCCTTGCGCCTCGGCCGACTTCGGTAAAGCGTAGGAACGTACACCCTCTTGTACGGCAATGGTCAGATGCGTGCTTCGTTTTAATATTTCATCAGCACGCCCCATCGAACGTGACATAAAACGTTTCATCACCGGACCGCCGTCTGCTTTTGCCAGGGAGACCACGAGACGAGATTCTTCCATGCCTTTTCCTTTGGCATTGGCCACTGCGCTTTTTAAACCTTTTTCAGTAAAGCGAGCCGCTTTTTTGTTAAGGGCCGTCAAGAGCGAAAAGGCCTGCCCCACGGGCTTGTGCCGGATCACGTTAATGACGAGCCGGACCTTCCGGGGTGAAATCTTCAGGTACCGGACGATCGCCCGCGCTTCCTTGGTTGGATTTAAATTCGTTTCTTCCGCCATTTTCTTTCTTAGGTTTTCCCGGCCGTTGCCAACGCCTTGGCCTTATCCTGAGACGTACTGTGCTTGCGGAAAGTCCGTGTGGGAGAAAATTCACCTAGCTTGTGGCCTACCATGTTCTCCGTCACGGAGACGTTATTAAAAACTTTTCCATTGTGAACGGCCAGAGTCACACCGACAAATTCAGGGGTGATGGTGGAACGCCTGGACCAAGTCTTAATCGGTTTACGGTCATTTTTTTGGCGCGCCGCTGTTATTTTTCCCATTAACTTTTCATCTACGAAAACGCCTTTTTTTGATGATCGAGACATAATTTTTATCTCCGCCGTTTCACAATATATTTATTTGAATGTTTATCGGGCTGTCTTGTCTTCAAGCCTTTTGATTTTTGACCCCACGGACTTTGGGGATGATTGCCGCCTTTGGATTTACCTTCACCGCCGCCCATCGGATGGTCGCACGGGTTCTGGGCAGTTCCGCGGGTTTGGGGCTTAACTCCTAACCAGCGCGCCCGGCCTGCTTTTCCCAGCTTGATGTTTTCATGATCCAGATTGGAACACTGGCCCACGGTTGCATACGCCTGGATTTTAAACATCCGGACTTCTCCGGAAGGAAGCTTGATGTGAGCCACTTCTGTTTCTTTGGCTAAAATCGTGGCCAAGGTCCCGCCTGCTCGCGCCAGCTTACCGCCTTGGCCTGGTTCTAATTCGAGATTGTGGATCGGTGTACCTTCAGGAATATTTTTTAAAGGGAGATGGTTGCCGACTTTCGCTTCCGCCTGATCGCCGCTCATTACTTTTTCTCCGACCTTCAAACCATCCGGGGCCAAGATGTAGGCCTTCTCGCCATCAGTGTATTGGATCAAAGCAATCCGAGCGCTCCGGTTTGGATCGTATTCGATCGTCAAGACATCGGCTGCAATATTATGACGGCGGCGTCCAAAATCGATCAGACGGAGACGTCGTTTATGTCCGCCCGATTTTTTGCGGTCGGTGGTATGGCCATGATTGTTCCGTCCGCCCGTACGTTTTTTGGGGACAGTCAACGGTTTGTAAGGCCGATCAGTCGTCAGGTTGGAAAAATCAGAAACGTTTCCGAAACGTCTTCCAGGACTTGTGGGTTTAAATTTAATCAGTGCCATTTTTATGCAAACTCTATTTTCTCGCCCTCTTTAAGCGTGACGGTGGCCTTTTTCCATTCCGCGGTAAGGCCGGGTTTAAAGCGGACGCGTTTCCATTTTCCAATTGAGACTTGAGTATTGATCTTCATCACATGTACGTTAAAAATTTTCTCGACAGCCTCTTTGATCGAATGCTTGGTGGCTTTCGTATGGACGCGAAAAGCGTATTTGCCTACTTTTCTTTTCTCGCTGCTTTTTTCCGTCACCATCGGCTCAACGATCACATCGTAAAGATGGAGTTTCATACAAGGGCTTCCTTTTTCTCTGGGAAAAGACGGCTTTCCAGCGCCGCCAAGGCCTCTTGTTCGATGACTACTTTGGGCCAACGGAGAATGTGATACGCATTCACATCCCGCGCAAGCTCGACCCTTAAAATTCCAGATAAGTTCTGTGTCGCCCGCCTTAAAGTGGGGTCCGCTTCTTTAATGACGCAAAGTGTCCGCTTGGACCCAAGCGGCAGCATGTTCAAAATTTTCACAAATTCCTTGGTCTTGGGCTGATCGAGGCGCGTATCTTCCAGAAGAACAAGATTCTTTTCTTTCACCCTCAAACTCAAAGCTGAGATCAAGGCCTGATGTTTCATTTCATTAGGAATGGAAACCGAATAATCTCTGGGGTGCGGGCCAAACGCTACGCCGCCGCCTTTCCAGATCGGTGAACGGCTTGAGCCATGACGGGCACGGCCGGTCCCTTTTTGCTTCCAAGGTTTTTTTCCTCCGCCTCTTACATCGCCGCGCGTTTTGGTGGAGGCGTTGCCTTGACGCTGATTGGCGCTGTAGCCTTTCTCAACGATATTCAAGAGCCGCTGATTCACAGGGGCCCCAAAGATTTCCTTGTTGACCGCAACTTCCCCGAGTTCCTTGCCGGCCTTGGAATAAAGGGGAACTTGAATTACGCTGCCGGCGTCGGCTCGGGCTCTCGGGTCTTTTGTTCGGCTTTCCATGTTTTATCTTTCTTTCCTCTTTTAAGAGATGTCCGAATGATAAGAAGTCCTGTTTCGACCCCCGGTACGGCACCCCGCACGACGAGAAGATTATTTTCAGGATCGACTTTTACCACTTTCAAACTTTGAACCGTAACGTTTTGGTTTCCCATTTGGCCCGGCATGCGCATTCCCTTCACAACTCTGGAGGGAAACGAGGAAGCGCCGATGGAACCCGCCACGCGGCCAAACATCGAGCCGTGGGATTTGGGTCCGCCCGCAAATTTGTGGCGCTTCACGACGCCTTGAAAACCTTTTCCGATCGAAACTCCCTGAACGTCCACATATTCTCCTGCTTCAAATTGATCAACTTTTAGTTCCTTGCCAACGTTCAGGCCTTCAACTTTTTCAGTTCGAATTTCACGGACATAGCGCTTCGGGCTAATGCCTGCTTTTTTGAAATGTCCCTGCAAGGCCTTCGTAGTCCGCTTTTCTATTTTATCCACAAAGCCCAACTGGACAGCATTGTAACCATCTTTTTCTTTGGTCTTTACCTGCGTAATAAGACACGGGCCTACTTCAAGGACGGTCACGGCAAACTGAAGACCTTCCCCGTCGAAGAGCTGGGTCATACCGACTTTTTTTCCTAAAAGTCCGATCATAACTTGATCTCCACATCCACGCCTGCCGGGAGGTCAAGACGCATCAGGGCATCGACCGTTCTGGCGGTGGGTTCCACAATATCAATGAGGCGTTTGTGGGTCCGGACTTCAAATTGGTTACGGGCCTTCTTATCAATGGTCGGACCTTTTAAAACTGTGGTCTTCCATATATGAGTAGGAAGAGGAATCGGTCCCACGACCCGGGCCCCGGTCCGTTTGGCCGTTCCGACAATCTCTTGGACGGATTGGTCCAGGATCCTATGATCGTAGGCTCGCAATCTGATTCTAATCTTTTCTTTGTTTGACATATCAGGACGCTATGATCTTTTCAGTGATCTGCTTCGGAACTTCCGAATAACTATGGGGTTCCATGGTAAAAGTAGCCCTCCCTTGTGAGAGTGAACGAACGGAGGTCGCATAACCAAACATCTCGGCAAGAGGAACAAGTCCTCTCACTGCTTTTAAATGGCTCCGGCTCCCCACTTCTTGAATAATGCAACGCCTTGAATTTAAATCGCCGATCACGTCTCCCATGTATTCTTCAGGAACGACCACTTCCAAATTCATAATCGGTTCCAAAAGCGCAGGGTTGGCCTGCTTCACCGCTTCTTTAAAACCCATGGAGCCCGCAATTTGAAAGGCAATTTCTGAAGAGTCCACTTCGTGAAAGGATCCGTCATAGAGAATGATTTTGAGGTCGGTCACAGGATAGCCGGCCAACACGCCGTTTTGACAGGCGTCTCTGACACCGTCTTCTACCGCAGGAATGTATTCTCTTGGAATGGAACCACCCACACATTTATTCTGAAACTCTATTCCTGTTCCCCGGTCAAGCGGTTCAATTTCAAGATAACAATGACCGTATTGACCGCGGCCTCCGGTTTGCCGGATGTATTTTCCTTCTCCGCGGGCTTTTTTGCGAATCGTTTCCTTGTAAGCTACTTGAGGCTTTCCAACATTGGCTCCGACGCCGAATTCACGCCTCATCCGGTCCACAATAATTTCAAGGTGGAGTTCACCCATTCCGGAAATAATGGTCTGCCCTGTCTCTTCGTTGGATTTTACCCGGAACGTCGGGTCTTCTTCGCCTATTCGTTGTAGAACGGTTGAAAGTTTGTCACGGTCTGCCTTGGTTTTAGGTTCGATCGAGAGCGAGATAACAGGTTCCGGGATAAAGAGTGATTCTAAAACAATAGGCGCTGTCTCATCACAAAGCGTGTCGCCTGTTTTTACGTTTTTAAGTCCGATGAGGGCCACGATATTTCCCGCGCCCGCTTCTTCGATCTCTTCTTTTTTATTCGCATGCATCAAAAGGAGCCGCCCCACTCTTTCTTTGGTGTTGCGGGTAGGATTATAAACATAAGTTCCGGTCTTCAAAACTCCTGAATAAATCCTGAAATAAGTAAGTTTACCGCCGCCCGCAAAAGGATCCTGAGCGATTTTAAAAACAAGACCGGAAAAAGGGCTTTCTTCACTGGATTGGCGTTCCATCTCCGTACCCGCTTTGGGATCGAGACCCTTGATCGGAGGGATTTCCGCCGGAGAAGGAAGGTAATCAACCACTGCGTCTAAGAGCATCTGAACGCCTTTATTTTTCAAAGACGATCCGCAAAGAACCGGGGTCATTTTAAGGGAAACGGTTGCCTTGCGAATCCCCGCTCTGATTTCTTCTTCGGTCGGCATATGACCTTCGATAAATTTATGCATCATTTGATCATCATGCTCGGAAACTTTCTCAATCATAAACTCGCGGGCCTTTTTAGCCTGCTCAAGATATTCCGCGGGGATATCTATCACGTCAAATTTAGAACCCTGCGTCTCCTCTTTAAAAACGTAAGCCTTCATGATGACTAAGTCGATGGAGCCTTTGTACTGATCTTCTTGTCCGAAGGGAATTTGAAGAGGAACGGCGTTGGCCGCAAGCCGCTCCCGCATGGATTTGACAGCGGCTTCAAAGTTAGCACCGGTACGGTCCATTTTATTGACAAAGGCAATCCGGGGAACTTGATAACGTTCTGCTTGGCGCCATACTGTCTCGGATTGCGGCTCCACACCTTCCACCGCGCCAAAGAGCGCGACACAACCGTCAAGAACGCGGAGCGACCGTTCCACTTCGATCGTAAAATCGACGTGACCGGGGGTGTCAATAATATTGATGCGGCAATCCCGCCAAAAACAGGTGGTCGTAGCGGAGGTAATGGTGATACCGCGCTCCTGCTCTTGTTCCATCCAGTCCATTTGGGTTGTTCCCTCATCGATATCACCGATCTTATAAGTGCGGCCGGTGTAGAAAAGAATACGTTCCGTCGTGGTCGTCTTACCTGCATCGATATGGGCGGCGATCCCGATGTTACGAATCTTATCTAGAGGAAAATGTATTTTCTTTTCTTCTGCCATAAATTTTTTTTCTAAAAGGTTTACCAACGGTAATGCGCAAACGCTCGGTTTGATTCGGCCATCTTGTGCGTGTCTTCACGTTTTCTTATGGCGGCGCCTGTCTTGTTGTAGCCGTCGACCAGCTCGTCGGCCAATTTCCTTTCCATGGGCTTACCTTTTTTTGAATTTGCGAACTTCTTGATCCACCGGAACGCCAAGGCTTGGCCGCGGTCGATGCGTACGCTGATCGGCACTTGATAAGTCGCGCCGCCGACCCGTCTTGATTTGGTTTCCAAAAGAGGGCGGACATTCTCGATGGCCTGCTTAAAAACGTCCAGAGGCTCTTTACCGATTTTTTCTCCCGCGAGCGTGAAGGCGTTATAGACAATGCGCTCTGCGAGTGATTTCTTGCCGCATTCCATAATCACATTGATAAATTTTTGAACAAGGATCTGTCCGTATTTGGGGTCTGGTGGTATGACTCTTTTAGGTGCTCTTCTTCTTCTCATTTATTTCTTAGGCCTCTTGGCTCCGTATTTGGAACGCGAGCGCTTGCGGTCCGCGACACCGCCCGTGTCCAATTTTCCGCGAATAATATGGTAACGAACGCCCGGCAAATCTTTGACCCTTCCGCCTCGGACCAGCACAATCGAGTGCTCTTGGAGGTTATGGCCGACGCCCGGGATATAACCCGTGACTTCTTCACCGTTACTCAGCCGGATTCTGGCAATTTTTCTAAGTGCCGAGTTTGGCTTTTTGGGAGTTTGTGTTCTTACAATCAAACAAACACCCCGCCTGAAAGGCGCGCCGTGCAAAGCCGGTGACTTCGTTTTCTTTTTGAATTTTCTTCTGCCGAAGCGGATCAGCTGATTAATCGTAGGTGACATTTAAGCCGCCGCCTCTTTTTCTTTGGTTTCGTTTTTCATTGCTTTTTCAGCCGCAGGTTCCGCAAAAATTGCCGGGGCCTCTTTAATCAGTTCGATGTCCTGATGGGCTCTAAAACCCGTTCCCGCGGGGATCAAGTGACCCATGATCACGTTTTCCTTAAGACTGAGCAAAGGGTCCCGTTTGCCGGCAGCGGCTGCTTCCGTGAGTACCCTTGTAGTCTCTTGGAAACTCGCGGCAGAAATAAAACTCTCGGTTGAAAGAGAGGCCTTTGTGATTCCTAAAAGTATCGAAACCGCACGAGCCGGTTGTTTGCCCTTCTTAGTAAGCCTGTCATTTTCCTCTTGGAAAGCCGTTCGGTCCACGTGAGCGCCCATGAGAAATTCAGAATCTCCGAGATCTTCAATACGGACTTTGCGAAGCATTTGGCGCACAATGACTTCCACGTGTTTATCATTAATCTTCACACCCTGAAGCCTATACACTTCTTGGACTTCATTGAGAAGATATTCTTGGAGTTTGCGCTCTCCTGACACACGCAAAATGTCTTGAGGTACGACGGGCCCATCGACCAACTGCTCGCCGGCAAGAACCTTATCGCCTTTGTAAACGTTCAAATGTTTTCCGTGAGGAATAAGATATTCCTTGGTCATTCCCGTGGGACTCTTCACCACGATTTTCCGCTGGCCCTTGGCGCCTTCGGCAAGTTCCACAATGCCATCGATTTCAGAAATGATGGCCGGATTCTTGGGCTTGCGGGCTTCAAAAATTTCTGCGACACGAGGAAGACCTCCGGTGATGTCTCTTGTCTTTGCGATCTTTCGAGGAGTCTTTGCTAAGAGTGTTCCGCTGGTGACTCCTTGTCCCTGCTGCACCACAATATGGGCGCCCACCGTAACAGGATAGAAGGCAAGGATCTCATCGTTTTCAGCGGTGATGAGGATTTGGGGGTGCATCTCTTCTTTGTGTTCAATGATCACGCGCTCGGTCAAACCCGTTGTGGCATCCATTTCCTCATTCATCGTGACACCAGATTTGATATCTTCAAAACGGACTTTTCCGGAAACTTCCGTCAAAATAGGAACCGTGTAAGGATCCCATTTCACGAAAATTTCATCTTTTTTCACCTTGGCGGCGTCTTTATAACCGATGATCGCCCCTGACGGCAGCGTGTAGCGCTCAAGCTCTCGTCCGCTTGGGTCATGGATTGTCAGTTGACCATTGCGGTTGAGGACGATAATGTCACCATTCTTGGTGGTGACGGTTTTAAGGTTGTGATAGTGAAGGATTCCTTCATTCTTGGATTTAAAATAGGATTGTTCGATGACGCGGGATGCGGCTCCTCCGATATGGAATGTACGCATCGTAAGCTGCGTTCCAGGTTCACCGATGGATTGAGCAGCGATGATGCCAACGGCTGATCCTAGTTCCACCATACGGCTTGTTGCAAGATCGCGGCCGTAACATTTACCGCAAACGCCTTTCATCGAGGCGCAGGTAAGGACAGAGCGAATGCGGAGCTTCTCAATTCCAACTTCTTCCAAGCGCGCAGCCACCGCTTCGGTAATCTCATCACCGGATTTGACGATCAAATTGTCGGAGACAACGTCCACAATATTATCGAGTGCGACACGGCCCAAAATTCTATCTTTGAGGCCCACAATAACATCTTCACCTTCATAAACGGGCTCCACAAAAATTCCATTGAGTGTTCCGCAATCTTCTTCCGTAATGATGACGCTATGCGCCACGTCCGCAAGTCTTCGGGTAAGGTAACCCGAGTCTGCGGTTTTAAGGGCGGTATCCGCCAAACCTTTTCTGGCACCGTGGGTTGAAATAAAATATTCGAGCACCGTCAAGCCTTCACGGAAATTGGCAGTGATCGGGGTTTCGATAATTTCACCCGAGGGTCTCGCCATCAGTCCGCGCATACCGGCCAGCTGACGAATCTGCTGTTTGGAACCGCGGGCACCGGAATCGGCCATCATAAAAATGGGGTTAAAGGAATCGAGCTCTTCGAACATCTGATCGCTGACCCGGTCCGTAATGTGCGTCCAGATGTCGATGACTTTGTTGTAACGTTCCCCGTCAGTGATGAGACCGTTCTTGTATTGGTTTTCAATCGCCAGCACGTCCTTACGGGCTTCTTCAAGAAGCCCGGGCTTGGCGGCAGGAATCTGAATGTCGTCAATACCGATGGAAAGACCGGCCTGCGTCGCCTCTTCAAAACCCAGGGTTTTCAAACGGTCTAAAAGATCCACGATCGTGTGATGGCCGAATCTGCGGTAGCAATCACCGATGATGTCAGAGAGTTTGGATTTGTTGATCAGATCGTTGACAAAGCGGTAATCCTTCGGCAGCACGGCGTTGAAAATGACTCTTCCGATTGTGGTTTCAATTATTTCGCCTGAAGGAAGCCGCAATTTGCACTTTGCATGCTTATGGATCATGTTGTCCTGATGAGCGAGGAGCGCTTCTTCGGCGTCCGCAAAAACAGTTCCCTCACCCTTCAAGCCCTCTCTCATTTTCGTGAGGTAATAAATCCCCAACACGATATCTTGAGAAGGTGTGGCGATCGGTGCTCCGTTGGAAGGTGAAAAAATATTGTTGGAAGAAAGCATCAGGATCCTTGCTTCCATCTGAGCTTCCATAGAAAGCGGGACATGAACGGCCATTTGGTCGCCATCGAAGTCAGCGTTAAACGCGGTGCAGACCAACGGATGAATCCGGATGGCTTTTCCTTCAATCAATACAGGCTCAAAGGCTTGGATACCGAGCCGGTGAAGCGTGGGGGCGCGGTTGAGCATAACCGGATGTTCGCTGATGACTTCTTCCAAGATGTCCCAAACTTCGGGCTTGGCGCGTTCCACCATTTTCTTGGCGGATTTAATGGTGTGCACATGTCCGCGTTCTCTTAATTTTCGAATAATAAAAGGCTCAAAAAGTTCCAACGCCATTTTTTTCGGCAGACCGCATTGATTGAGTTTCAGTTCCGGGCCGACGACAATGACGGAACGGCCGGAATAGTCCACTCTTTTGCCCAAAAGGTTTTGCCGGAATCTTCCCTGCTTGCCTCTGAGCATATCGCTTAAGGATTTCAGCGGACGATTTCCTGCGCCAAGAACGGGACGGCCGTGACGGCCATTATCAAAAAGCGCATCCACCGCTTCTTGCAGCATTCTTTTTTCATTGCGGATAATGACATCCGGGGCTTTGAGTTCGATCAGTTTCTTTAAACGGTTGTTGCGGTTGATCACGCGGCGATACAAATCATTTAAATCGCTGGTGGCAAACCGACCGCCGTCCAAAGCAACAAGGGGTCTGAGATCCGGCGGAATCACGGGGACACAATCCAGGATCATCCATTCGGGATTGTTGCCGGATTTACGGAACGAATCGAGAACCTTGAGAATTTTGATGGAACGGGCGCGCGCTTGCTTGGATTTAGAGGCCTTCACCAAGCGGTGATATTTCTGAACAATTTTTTCAATCTCGAGATCTTTCAAAAGATCCCGGACCGCTTCGGCGCCCATTTTTGCTGTGAAACCGGTGGAACCATATTGTTCCTGCGCCCGCTGATATTCTTCTTCTGAAAGAAGTTGTTTTTTCTTAAGCGGAGTTTCCCGGGGATCAATGACGATGTATTCTTCGTAATAGAGAACTTTTTCCAGCGACCTTGCACTTAATTCAAGAAGATTTCCGATGCGCGACGGCATGGTTTTGAAAAACCAAATGTGGGAGACCGGGGTAATAAGATCAATGTGACCCATTCTTTCGCGGCGGACTTTGGACTGGGTAACTTCGACACCGCAACGGTCGCAGACAATACCTTTGTGTTTAATCCGTTTGTATTTTCCGCAGGCGCATTCCCAATCGCGGGTCGGTCCGAAGATGCGTTCGCAGAAAAGACCGTCTTTTTCCGGTTTCAGAGTGCGGTAATTGATGGTCTCGGGTTTTCGCACCTCACCGTGAGACCATTTACGAATGGTTTCAGGCGATGCGATCCGGATGGAAACGGCGTCAAAGGTATTCATGTCGTAGCAAATCATACTTTCAGCCTCTCCTTCACTTTGTCTTCCTCTTTAGAACTGAGGAGTTTCGCAGCGGCTTCTTTTGCGCTTTCTTTGCCTAGGATTCGTGTCCGCTCCGGAGTGATGTCCAGACACAGAGCTTGAAGTTCTTTTACAAGCACGTTGAAGGATTCGGGCGTCCCTGCGTGTAAGGCGGGTTCACCTTTTACGATCGCTTCATAAACTTTGGTTCTTCCGAGGACGTCGTCACTTTTTACCGTCAAAAGTTCTTGGAGAGTAAACGCAGCACCGTAAGCCTCGAGCGCCCACACTTCCATTTCTCCGAATCTTTGACCGCCGAACTGAGCTTTTCCTCCGAGCGGCTGTTGAGTGACCAAGGAATACGGACCGATCGAACGGGCGTGAATTTTGTCATCCGCCATGTGGGCCAGTTTCATCATATAAATGTAGCCAACCGTCACACGCTCACCAAACGTATCTCCGGTTCTGCCGTCACAGAGTGTGGTTTTTCCATCTTCAGGGAGTTTGGCTTTGCGGAGAAGCTGTTTGATTTCATGCTCTGTAGCACCGCTAAAAACCGGCGTTTCCATCCACAGCCCGAGTGCCTTACCCGCCCATCCTAAATGGGTCTCAAGGATTTGACCGACATTCATACGCGAAGGCACACCGAGAGGATTCAAGACAATTTCTACAGGAGTACCATCGGGTAAAAAGGGCATGTCTTCTTCGGGAAGGATCTTAGCGATGACGCCTTTGTTTCCGTGCCGTCCCGCCATCTTGTCGCCCACTGAAATCTTTCTCTTGGCGCAAACATAGACCACCACTTTTTTCAAAACCCCCGGAGGAAGTTCGTCGCCTTTTTTAATCCGGTCAATGCGCCGTGCTCTTTCTTCAATGAGCTCGTCAATTTCATCGCCCCAAACGCGGGCAATTCTTCGGATGCTTTCTTCCAACTCCAGTTCGTCCTCTAAACGGATGCTGTCCCAGTCGCACTGTTCGAGTTTTTTCACATCTTTTTTGTCCACGGTGTGACCGGCCTTCAAAAGCACTTCGCCCAACACGTCATCTAAGAGGTCTTCTGAGAGTTTCTTATGAAATGCCATCGCGGAAAGTTTTTGGAGTCTTTCCCGTTTCAAGGTGTTGATTCTGCCTTGGCATTCTTCATTGATCCGTTCGATTTCTTTGTTCTCCACCCGCCGCTCTTCAGGAGTCTTACTGACACTTTCTTTGCGGGCGAAAACTTTCACATCCACAATGATTCCTTCAACGCCCGGAGGAACTGTGAGGGATGCATCGCGGACATCGCCTGCTTTTTCACCAAAGATGGCACGCAGAAGTTTTTCTTCCGGGGAGAGTTCGGTTTCAGATTTTGGAGTAATTTTACCAACGAGGATATCGCCCGCCTTTACTTCGGCACCAATCCGGATAATTCCTTCTTCATCCAGATCTTTCAACGCCTCTTCGCTGACATTGGGGATATCGCGCGTGATTTCTTCAGGGCCCAGTTTGGTGTCCCGGGCTTCCGTTTCAAATTCTTCGATATGAAGGGAGGTATAAATGTCTTCTCTGACAAGTTTTTCGCTGATCAGAATGGCGTCTTCAAAGTTGTAACCGCGCCAGGGAAGGAAGGCGGCCAGGATGTTACGGCCAAGAGCAAGTTCTCCGCCTTTGGTGGCTGCGCCGTCCGCAATGATGTCGCCGCGTTTAACCTTATCGCCCAGCATCACAAGTGGCCGCTGGTTCACACAGGTGCCGGCGTTGGAACGTTCAAACTTTTTGAGACGGTAGGCAAAATCGTCCACCACAATTTGATTGGCATCGACATATTTCACATTGCCGCGGGTCTTACAGATAATGGTCGCGCCGGAATCTTGCGCTACACGGCCTTCCATTCCTGTTCCGACAAGGGGCTGCTCTGTTTCCATAAGCGGAACCGCTTGGCGCTGCATGTTCGAACCCATGAGGGCGCGATTGGCGTCGTCGTGTTCAAGAAAGGGAATGAGGGCTGCGGCCACGCTCACCAACTGTTTGGGAGAAACGTCCATGTAATCAATTTCTTCGGGTTTTTTTTTACGAAAATCACTTTCAAAGCGGCAGCTCACGGTTTCGTCAAGAAATTTTCCGTAGCTGTCAATGCGGGCGTTTGCTTGCGCGATGGCGAAGCGGTCTTCCATGTCCGCCGTAAGGTATTCAATTTTTTCAGTGACGCGTCCCTTTTCCACTTTCCGGTAAGGAGTCTCGACAAAACCAATGTCGTTGACACGGGCAAAGGTGCTGAGCGATGCGATGAGTCCAATGTTCGGACCTTCGGGAGTTTCAATCGGACAAATGCGTCCATAGTGAGAAGGGTGAACGTCACGTACTTCAAAGCCCGCTCTTTCACGAGACAAACCGCCCGGCCCTAGAGCGCTGAGCCTTCTCTTATGAGTGAGTTCTGCCAGCGGGTTGGTTTGATCCATAAATTGTGAAAGTTGGCTTCTTCCGAAAAAGTCACGGATCGCAGCGGCAATAAGTTTGGGATTAATAAGATTGTGAGGCATGGCAGCATCCAGGTCATAAATGGACATACGCTCCAGGCAAGAGCGCTTCATTCGCGCCAGTCCCACGCGAAACTGGTTTTGCAAAAGTTCGCCAACGGAACGCACCCGGCGATTTCCCAAGTGATCGATATCATCCACGTGGGCTTCGCCGGAACGAAGTTTTAAGAGTTTGTCCACGACCTTCATGACATCTTCGGAGCGCAGCGTGGTTTGATTGGGTTCTGTCTGAACGCCCAGTTTGCGGTTCAACATGAAACGTCCGACGGCACCCAGGTCATAGCGCTGTGCGTCAAAGAAAAGTTTATTAATAAGATCGCGTGCGCTATCAGCCGTTGGCGGATCGCCCGGACGAATCCTGCGGTAAATTGCGATTTGGGCCTCTGCAGTGCTCCGGTAAGGATCTCTTTCCAAGGTATTCATTAAAGAAAGGTCATCGCCGGACAGTTTTACGATTTGAATCGATTTGATTTGATTGGCGGCAATCACATGAAGCAGTTCTTTAGTGAGTTTGATTCCAGCCGCTGCGATGGGCTCTTTGGCTTCTTTAGATTCAGGGCGAAAAACATCCTGCGCTAAAAATTGTCCCTCGAGCTTTTTCAAGTGCGGCTCAAGATCTGTGACCTTTTCGATGGGATAGAAGGTCTTCAAAATATCGTAAGTGGTAGAAAAGCCCAACGCCCGCATGAGGGTCGTAGCCAAGATCTTCCGGCGCCGGTCAATGTAAGCATAAATGATGTCATTGACGTCGGCCTCAAACTCAATCCAAGCGCCCCGGTAAGGAATGATCCGGACGCTGTAAATTCTTTTCCCGCTGGGGTGAAACGTTTCTTCCAGAGAAATTCCAGGTGAACGGTGGAGTTGGCTGACTACGACACGCTCGGCGCCGTTGATCACAAAGGTTCCGGTTTCCGTCATTAAAGGAAGCTCGCCGATATAAACTTCTTGTTCTTTGGCGACTCCTTTGCGGACCAGACGGAGTTTTACCTTCAGAGGAGCCGCATAAGTCATGCCTCGCTTTTGGCATTCCGGGATGGAATATTTGGGTTTGGCCAGGCTGTAGCCTACATATTCAAGCCGGCACGTTCCGTCAAAACTCTCAATCGGAAAGCTGTCTTGGAAGGCCGCCTCAAGACCTTTTCTTTTCCGACGTCTCTTGCCCTCTTCAGTCTGAAGAAATTCCTGGTAAGACTTTACCTGGATCTCCACAAGACTGGGAACACTCATACACTCCGGAACTTTATTAAAATTTTCTCTGGTAACGAAAACGCTCATTCGCTCCTCCGCTCCTGGTAAATTTCTTATTTAATTTCTACTTTTGCGCCCGATGCTTCCAAAACCTGTTTGATTTTTTCAGCTTCTTCTTTGGTGACGCCGTCTTTTACAAGCTTAGGTGCGCCTTCCACAAGATCCTTCGCTTCTTTCAAACCCAGATTGGTCACGGTACGGATTTCTTTAATGACCTGGATCTTTTTATCACCTGAAGATGCCAAGATCACTTGGAAAGAAGTCTTCTCTTCCACCGCTGGTGCCGCACCGCCCGCTGCTGCCCCGCCTCCCGGCGCCGCAACGGCGACCGTCGCTTGAGCCGAAACACCAAACTCCTCTTCCATGGCCTTCACGAGCTCGGAGAGCTCCAGCACTGAAAGATGCTTTACGGCTTCAAGAAGTTCCGAAACCTTGCCCGCAAAGGCTTTTTTCTCTTTTGCTTCCGTTGTCATGATACGATCCTCCTCTTAAGATTTATGCCTGAGAGCCCTGTTGAAGGGCTGCACTTGCTTTTTTCTTCCCGATTTCACTTAACGCAATAACGAAAGATTGAATGATGCTATTTAACGTAAGTGCAAACCTGGCGATCGGAGAATTCAGCCCGACCGCCACTCGTGTTAAGAGTTCTTTCCGGGATGGCAGCCTTGCCAGTTCCTTCACAAAGGCCGCCTCGTAGACTCTACCTTCCAGAATCATCCCTTTTAACTGAACGCTCTCGTGCGTTTTAACAAAATCAACAAGGGCCTTGGAGGCCACTTGAGGTTCTTTGGCACCGAACGTTACCAGAATGGAGCCCCTTAAAAAACTGATCGCTTCGGAAAGATTCAAGCGCTCCAGAATTTTTTTTGCCAGCGTGTGTTTGACCACCACGGTGCGCTTAGAAACTTTTTCCAGACTCCGGCGCAGGTCATTCATATTCTGAACGCTGAGCTTGTCAAATTGACTGAAGAAGGCGTTCTCGTGAGCCTTGAATTCCCGCTCCAGCTCTTCAAAAATAAGCCGTTTTGGGAGAGTGACTTCTTCCTTCCTTTTTTTTTCGATGGTGGCTGTCATTTTTTATAAAGACGAAATCGTAAGAGGGACTCCAGGTCCTTGAGAAAGGGAGAGGGTGACGCTCTTCAGATAATTTCCTTTGGCCGCGGCGGGCTTGGCATCCTTGACCGCACGAATCAATGTTTTTGTATTTTCTTCCAACGCCTCTTTAGAAAACGAAAGTTTTCCGCAAGGGGCATGAACACCGCCCGTTTTATCGCTTTTGAATTCAATCCGGCCGGCCTTCAGTTCACGAACGGCCTTTGCGACATCCGGGGATACCGTACCGCTTTTGGGTGAAGGCATCAGTCCTTTGGGTCCTAAAACTTTTCCGAGTTTGCTGACTTCACGCATCATATCGGGATGGGCAACCACCGCATCAAACTGCATCCATCCGCCTTGAATTTTGAGGATCAAATCTTCAGCGCCCACGACATCCGCGCCTGCTGCTTCAGCGGCCTTTGAGATTTCGCCTTTGCAGAAGCAGATCACGCGAATTTTTCTTCCTGTTCCGTGGGGAAGGGCCACGGTGCCTCTGACCATTTCATCCGACTGATCGGCGCGGATCCCTAATTGAAAATCAACACAGGCTGTTTCGTCATATTTGTTGTCTGTGACATTTTTAAGAATCCCGATCGCATCAGGCAAAGAATAATTCTTTCCTTCGGTGACTAACGCTGATCTCTTGGCATATCTTTTACTTCGTTTTTTCTCTGCCATAAATTTCTTTAAGCCGTGACTTCGATCCCCATGCTTCGGGCTGAACCTTCCACTAAACGAATCGCGCTTGCTAGTTTGCTTGTATTGAGGTCGGTCATTTTATCTTTGGCAATCTGTTCCACTTGCTGTTTGGTCACTTTTCCGATGATGGTCCGTCCGGGTTCCGGTGATGCCTTCGCAAGACCTGCCGCTTTCTTTAAGAGAATTCCCACGGGCGGTGACTTTAAAATAAAGGTGAATGTTTTGTCTTCATAAATGCTGATGACCACCGGCAGAACTGTCCCTACCCGGTCTTTGGTACGCTCGTTGTATTGTTTGCAAAACTCCATGATGTTGACACCGTGCTGACCCAGTGCCGGGCCAATCGGAGGGGCAGGATTTGCCTGGCCTGCGGGGACCTGAAGTTTCACTTTATTTACAATTTTTTTTGCCATTAAATTTTTTCAACCTGCCAATATTCAAGCTCTACGGGTGTCGAGCGGCCGAAGATGCTGACCAAAACTCTCAGCTTGCCCCGGTTAGGATTAATTTCTTCGATCGTGCCGTTAAAATTCGCGAAGGCACCCTCTTTTACCCGGATGCTCTCGCCGACACCAAATTCAACTTTCGGTTTGGGCTTGGCTGTCTTTTCTTCCTGTTGGCGAAGGATTTGATTCACTTCGGCCTCCGAAAGAGAAATCGGTTTTTTTCCCGAACCCACAAAACCTGAAATCCCGGGAGTATTCCTTACCAAGTACCAGCTATCATCGGTCAGTTCCATCTGGATCAAGATGTAGCCGGGAAAAAATTTCCGCTCGCTGATTTTCTTTTTTCCCGCTTTGACTTCACTGATCTTTTCCGTCGGGATAAAAATTTGGTGGATAACCGAACTCATCCCGGCCGTTTCCGCACGAGTTAAAAGGTTAGCCTTTACCTTTGCCTCGGCTCCGGTCTGCGTATGGACCACGTACCATTTGGGTGCAGTTATCACCATTTCATTACCGGATTAAAATCCTCATTACCGTCGACAAGAAAAAATCGATGATTCCGATAAAAATCGCGAGAATAAACGTGGTGGCTAACACAACGCTGGTGGAACCCATCAATTCTTCACGGCTCGGCCAACTGACTTTTCTTAATTCTTGCCGAGTCTCCCGAACAAACTGAACCACACCCATTTAAATAGTCTCAGGCCAGGAGGGAGTCGAACCCCCAACACCAGGATTTGGAGTCCCGTGCTCTAGCCAGTTGGAGCTACTGGCCTTTGTAATTATCATTTCATCTCCCGATGCGGAGCATGCTTGCGGCAAAAACGGCAGTATTTTTTTAACTCCAGCCGGTCCGGGTGCTCTTTTTTGTTTTTCCTCGTTGAATAGTTCCGCCGTTTGCACTCGGTACAAGCGAGGGTAATAATCTCCTGCATAATTTGATACCTGTATTCTTAGATTAGACTTCCATTTAACGTTAACGGGACCTCTACCCGGCGAAGGTATTCGCCCCGCGTTATTGGGTTAGTTCGCCAATGATGTTACTGCTTTGACTACTTAAGAATTTCGCTAACGACGCCCGCACCGACCGTCTTGCCGCCTTCGCGGACCGCAAAACGCAGCTCTTTTTCCATCGCGACAGGAATAATGAGTTCGCCTTCCACGGTAACGTTATCCCCCGGCATCACCATTTCAACGCCCTGTGGAAGTGTCACGATCCCTGTCACGTCGGTGGTACGGAAATAAAACTGAGGCCGGTAACCTGTAAAAAATGGGGTGTGGCGGCCGCCCTCTTCTTTGGTCAAAATGTAAACTTGCGCCTTAAACTTGGTGTGAGGAGTCACCGAACCCGGCTGCGCAATCACCATTCCGCGCTCCAGGTCTTTCTTTTCAACACCACGAAGCAAAAGTCCAACGTTGTCTCCCGCTTGTGTATCATCCAAAATTTTGCGGAACATTTCGATACCGGTAACTGTGGTCTTCAAAGGCTTTTCTCTTAAACCGACCACTTCTACTTCAGCACCCGTTTTGATTTTTCCACGTTCCACACGTCCTGTTCCCACCGTTCCGCGGCCTGAGATTGTGAAGACGTCTTCGACCGACATCAGGAAGGGTTTATCAATATCGCGCTTGGGTTCCGGAATGTGTTCATCCAAAGCCTTCATCAAATCAAAAATACATTGCGTGGCTTTAGGATCATTGGGATTTTGAGCAGCGAGAAGTCCTGAGCCGCGGACCACCGGAATGGTGTCGCCCGGAAAATCATATTTTTTCAACAGCTCTCTCACTTCAAGCTCGACCAGATCTAAAAGTTCAGGATCATCAACCGCATCCACTTTATTCAAAAAGACAACCATGGCAGGAACACCGACTTGGCGGGCCAAGAGAATGTGTTCGCGTGTTTGAGGCATTGGACCATCAACGGCCGACACCACCAAAACCGCACCGTCCATTTGGGCGGCGCCGGTGATCATGTTTTTAATGTAGTCAGCATGTCCCGGACAATCGACGTGGGCATAATGACGTCTTTCCGATTGATATTCTACGTGAGCGACTGCGATGGTGACAATTTTGCTGGCGTCGCGAAAGGTTCCGCCTTTCGCAATTTCTGCATACTCGCGTACGGTTGCGAGACCTTTTTGAGACAGCACTTTGGTGATTGCGCTTGTTAGCGTTGTCTTTCCATGGTCGACGTGACCGATTGTTCCAACATTAACGTGAGGCTTTGTTCTTTCGAATTTTTCCTTCGCCATCGTTTCCTCGCTTTCGTGAATTTAAACCGTGAATTTAGAATTTATAACGATTGCTTCTTTAAATCACTTAGTACTTCGACTCATTCCATCTTGCACGTTTCGCTCAGCACTATGGTGAGCGATCCCTCATTTACTAAAGAAGAGTCGAACCATAGCTGCTGGCCGGAATTGAACCGGCGACCCCGTCCTTACCAAGGACGTGCTCTACCAGCTGAGCTACAGCAGCACGTAGAGCGTGCAACCTCTCCCGGAGATGCGATCTATTTTTATCGGCCTTCTTTAAGATATCTTGAAAACCTAAAAAAAAGAGCAGACCTCAACTGCCTGAAGAGGTGGTAGAATTTTATTCAAAATACCAACTTTGTCAACCGCCAATTTCGGATTTCCCTCAAAATTCAAACAACAGACGGCTTACACCCTGATTAAAAGTGTGCTTTTATCGGCTGATTGCGAGAGATTCTAAAGCTTTTTCTTTGACTACAGCGGCTGGAGGGAATCGAACCCTCGACTCGGGCTTGGAAGGCTCGGGCATTACCACTATGCAACAGCCGCAATGACAAGCCGTTAGGTAAAAATCCTCACACTTGACACTGTCAGTATACTAACCGACACGATTATGCCACAACTTATCCTTGTTCGTCACGGGGAATCTCAATGGAACCTCGAAAATCGCTTCACCGGGTGGGTCGATGTCCCCCTCTCTCCCAAGGGTGAAAAAGAAGCAAGACGGGCCGGCTTAAGGCTTAAAGATTACCGCATTGATATTGCCTACACTTCGGTCCTAAAACGCGCCAATGAGACGCTGCGGCTTGCCTTAGAAGCTGCTGCAAAGACGGGTATTCCTATCATTAAAGACCAAGCGCTCAACGAGCGGCATTACGGCGAACTCCAAGGCCTTAACAAACAAGAAACCGCTAAAAAATACGGAGAAGAGCAGGTTCGGATCTGGCGAAGAAGCTACGATGTGGCGCCCCCGGGTGGAGAAAGCTTAAAAGATACGGCCGCCAGAACCCTTCCGTATTATAAAAACGAGATATTAAAAGAACTAGGGCAAGGAAAGAATGTCCTCATTGTTGCTCATGGCAACAGTCTCCGCTCCGTTGTCAAGGAGATTGAAAAACTTAGTCCTGATCAAATCCTTAGAGTTGAAATTCCCACCGGCGTCCCTATTGTCTACGACTTCAATTCTGATTTAGAGTTCCAGTCGAAGAAAGTTCTTTAAAGTCTACGTATAAATAATTTGAAATAATATTTGTATTTATTCCCTAAAGTTTTCTAATCTATTTCCTACAATGTTAGGATGTTCAATACAGCCGCTCAGGTCACCTTTTAAAAAAAGCTTCGGCTTCCATTTTTAGGGCTTCCTCAATGGGAATGCCCGAGCCTCCGATCAGGACCTTGAGGCATTTGTACCGGCGGGAAAAGTGTTCAAGCCCGCTTGCCTGAATTTTTCTCCAGCCGCTTTTGACTTCAATGGCCGCAAGATCGCGTCCATTTCGGAGGACATAATCCACTTCGTAGTTGCCCTCCCGCCAATAAAAAAGTTCCATCCCGCTATCCGCGGCCGAGGTAAACAAATGGGCTCCCACAGCGCACTCTACGAGCCTTCCCCAACCAGCAGCATCCTGTTTTGAATGTTCAAATGAAATGCCGGACATGCTGGTGATTAAGGCATTATTCAAAGGCAACCATTTCGGGCTTGAACTTCTGGACTTTATTTGGGAACCTGAAAATTTTTCAATTCCGGCAACCAGAAAAGCAGCTTCAAGAAGCCTCTTGTACGCGGCCAGCGTTACCGTGTTACCGGCATCCGTTAATTGGCCGAGCATTTTATTGTAGGAAAGGATTTGCCCGCCATATTCACAGGCTAAAACAAAAAGCTTTCGCAAAAGAGCCGGCTTCTCGATGGGATGAAGCAAAAGGATATCTTTGGAAATCGCAGATTCGATCAGCGAATCCTTGACATAAGCAGCCCAGCGTTTTTCATCGGGCAGATACCCGGCAGATCCCGGATAACCGCCCAAAAAAAGATATTGCTCCAGATTCCATCCAAAACACTGCTGACATTCCGTAAACTGCCAGTGAGGAAACCGGATCAACTCGAAACGTCCGGCAAGGCTCTCCATTAATCCCTTTTGAATCAGTAACGACGAAGATCCCAAAATAACGACCCGCAGATCGCGGCCCGCCGAACGGTCTTCATCCCAGAGTTTTTTTACCACTTCAGACCACCGGCTGATTTTTTGAACTTCATCCAGAACCAGAAGCACATGACCCGTTTTCCCAATAAGAGTGCGTGCACGGCCCCATTCCTCAATGATCCACGTAGGCTCGGGAGGGGCTGGCAAATCTGCCGCTACGTAATGATAGGGCGCTGCCTGCTCGGCAAGGATCTGTTTAATCGCAGTGGTCTTTCCGACCTGCCTGGGGCCGATGACAACCTGGATAGATCGGGCAGCTTCCTGGAGCCTCCGGCTTAGTGTTAAGGTTACATCTCTTTTAAATGAAGGAAGTTGTATCATTTTTTTAATTTTACTCAATGGTATGAGTATGATTACTCATAATGCTATAAACTTATAGTGTTTTGTCAACTTATCTTTTCAGGGCGATCCCATCTTGACAAATAGGCTGCTCACAAGTAGTCTACTTACGAGTAGACTAACTGCCATGAGGGAAAAACCATGAAACTCATCAATCGATTAGACGAATTAGCAGGCTTGGAAGAGTACTGGAAAAAGAAGGATGCCCAGCTTGTGGTCATTTACGGCAAGCGCCGGGTTGGGAAAACCTCTCTCATTAAAGCCTTCGCCCAGCCTAAGCCGCATATTTATTTCCTGGCGGATAAGACAACTGAATCTGAAAATCTAAAACTTTTAGGCGCAGCAGTAGGAAAATATTTTAAGGATACCCGCCTGGAAAAGAATGGCTTTAAGGATTGGTATGATTTGTTTGAATACCTGAAACAGCACTCGAAAGAAAAGCTGGTTTTTGCGGTAGACGAATTTCCTTATTTGGCGGAAGGGAATAAAGCGGTCTCTTCCATGTTTCAAAAGGGATGGGATGAAACACTGAGCAAGCTCCCGATATTTTTGATTTTGTGCGGTTCCAGCATTGGGATGATGGAAAGTGAAACGCTCGCTTATAAGGCGCCTCTCTATGGACGCAGAACGGCGCAAATACTTGTCCGGCCTTTCTCGTTTTTTGATGCGAGAAATTTCTATCCTGATTTGGATTTTGATGAATTCTTGAGAATCTACGCGGTGACAGGCGGCAATCCTGCCTATTTACTAAAACTCAAAGACGCCAAGAATCTCCATGAGGCTTTAAAACAATATGTTTTCAAGCCCATTGAATTGCTATTCGAAGAAGTAGAATTCATTCTCAAAGAAGAATTGAGAGAACCCCGCCAATACATGAGCATTTTGAAGGCGATGTCATTTGGATGCCGTAAATTCGGAGAAATCATCAATGAGACAGGCGTTGAAAAGGGGTCCATTCACAAGTACCTTTTCGTGCTTGAGAAATTGCATATGATCGAAAAGGAAGTCCCCGTAACAGAAAAGAGCCCGGAGAAATCCCGCCGAGGACTTTACCAAATCCAGGATCAATTCGTGAAATTTTGGTTCAATTATGTCTATCCCTGCAAGGGAGAGATTGAACTTGGAAATACAACCTCTGCCTTTGCTCAATGGGAAAAGACATTCGATGGAGCTGCCGCTCAGAACTATGAACTTGTTGTGCGTGAGATTATTCGCAAACGGCAGAAAGATCTTTTTCCCTTTTCAAGGGTTGGCCGCTGGTGGGAAGGCAATGAAGAAATTGACCTTATTGCGTTGAATGAGAATACGAATCAGATTCTATTCGGCGAAGCAAAGTGGTCGAATAAGCAAGTCGGCA